>JAMLGI010000003.1 GCA_023958085.1 Solirubrobacterales bacterium
CGGTTTATCAGCTCCTTGTAGGCATGGGCCAGCAGGTTCGAGGGGTGAAGGTCCTTGTAGTAGCCCTTCTCCTTGTGGCCGCGTCCAACCGGGGTACGAACCGCCTCCACGATTACGACTTCACGACCGCCGAACTTGCTCATTTTCTGCCTTTCTTCTCCTGATTGATGGCTGGAAAGAGGGGTTGCAAACTTGTAACAATCGTAGCTGATTGACTCGTCAGTCAGCCCGGGTTGGCGGACCCGGGAAGGCGAAATGAAGCGGTATCGGTGATGCTGATGGAAGCCACCAACGGTTCCGGCACCGGCTGGACTTTCCGAGGATCCCCGCTTGAACGAAAACCCCTACCCCACTATCGCGGTCGCCGGAAACGGCGCCATCGCCACCGGGCTGGCCGCGCTGGCCGCCTGTGAGTCGGACGTGATCGTGCTGGTTCGCAGTCGGGAGGCCGTCGGACGGGCGGGAGAGTCGCTCGACCGGGCCTGTCGGCGAGTCGAGGGAGCCGACCGGGAGCGGATCTCATTGACCGTGGATTCGGAACGGCTGACCGGGGCCGACCTCGTGGTGGAGGCGGTGATCGAGGATCTCGATGCCAAATCGAAGCTGCTGCGCCGGATCGGGGAGGTCACCGACGGTGATCTCGCCAGCACCACATCCTCCCTCTCGATCGGCGAGCTGGGTGACGCCTGCGGTCACCCGGACCGGCTGTTCGGACTTCACGTTTTCAATCCGGTGCCGGTGATGAAGCTGGTCGAGCTCTGCCTGCCGGACACGCTCGCGGACGGAATCGGCGGGCGAGCCCGGGAGTGGTGCGAACATATCGGCAAGACCTGGGTGGAGACCCCCGACACCGCCGGATTCGCGGTGAACCGACTGCTCTTCCCCTACCTTTTCGATGCAGTGCGGTACCAGGAGAGAACCGGCCTGGAACCGGCCGATGTGGACACCTGCATGACCCTCGGGGTCGCCCATCCCATGGGGCCGCTCGCCCTGCTGGACCTGGTCGGACTCGATGTGGCGATCGCGATCGGTCAGGCGATCCACCGTGAGTCGGGCAACCCGGAGCACCTCGCACCCGCGAGCGTGGTCGAACTGGTCGCCGGCGGTCACCTCGGCCGGAAGACCGGGCGCGGCTTTTACGAGTACGACTGAACCCGCGAAGTTCCGCTTCGAGGCAGCACGGGGATGATCCGATCCGGTCGGATCACGCCAGCCCGTCGATCGCGGCAGCCAGCCGGAAATCCGCGTCTGTGATCCCACCCTCCGAATGAGTCGAGAGGCTCACCGTCACCCGGTTCCAGGAGATCACCAGATCCGGGTGGTGCCCCATCTCCTCGGCCGGACCGGTCAGGGCATTCACGAACTTGACCGACCCGAGGAAGTCATCGAACTCGTACTGCTTGACGATCGTGTCGCCCTCTCGTCTCCAGCCATCTGTCGCGCCGAGCTGCCGCTCGATCACTTGGTCGTCGAGTTGTGCCATGAGGCGAACCTACCCCTGTCCGGGGAATCCGAAGCCGGTCGGCCCGGATCGATCAGAACGCCGGGCCGAGCAGGGCGAAGGTGATGCCCGGGATTGGTGAGGCAACGCTGATCGCCCCGATCACGGAGATCACGCCGACCGCGAGCATGCCGCTGTACTCGATCGCCTTGGCGCTCCGGCCGAGCCGTCCGCGTTCGCCGGCGATCACCAGGGCCCCGCAGATCGCTCCGCCGATCAGTCCGCCGATGTGACCGCCGATGCTGATCCCGTTGATCGTGAAGGTGAGCAGCAGGTTGATTCCGAGGATGATCCCGATCTGGCTGGCGATGCCGCTGAGCCCACGGCCCTGCGCGATCACAAACAGGGCCCCGAAAATCCCGAAGACCGCGCCGGAGGCCCCGACGGTGTTCGTCGCATCGCCGCTCAGCAGCAGCGCACCGAATGAACCGGCCAGAAGCGAGGCGAAGTAGATCATCAGGAAGCGGACCGTTCCGATCGAGGGCTCCAGCACCTCGCCGATAAACCAGAGCGCGATCATGTTGAACGCGATGTGCATCAGACCGGCGTGGAGGAATCCGGCGGTGACGATCCGGTACCACTGTCCGTCCGCGACCGCCCCGCCGATCAGCCCGAAGTCCGAGATCAGCGACGACTGGGCGGAGCTGAATCCGCCCGAACCGGTGCCGAGCTCGGCCAGGAAGGCGACCAGATTGATCGCGATCAGGGCCACCGTGGCCGGTGAATCGCCAAGCCGCCCCCTTGTGTACTGGGACCCGCCCCGGGTCACCCGGGTCCGTTCCGAGGCGCACTCGGGACAGCGCATCCCGACCGGGGTCGGGGTCATGCAGTCGGGACAGATCGGCCGTCCACAGCTTGAGCAGGAGACGCCGGTCTCGACGTGGGGATGGCGGTAACAGGTGGCCAAGGACGGCAAAGCCTAGCCGCTCGGGGCCCGCCCCAAGGTCGCGGCCCTCCACCGTCGAGACGTTTCCCTGCGAGGCAGAAAGCGAAGGTCCGACCCGATCGGAAGAATGGCCATGGTGGAGCGAATCGCCTACGCCCGACTCTTCTCGACCGTGGTCGGCCTGTTGCTGGTCGTGCTCGGTCTCGCCGAGCTGCTCGCCTCGGCTGAGTTCCGCAATCCCGAGATCACCTCGGACCTGCTCGGCCTCTATCCGGCAAACGGCTGGGCCGCCTCCCTGCATCTGGTGATCGGGATGATCGGGCTGGCGCTCGCCCGACCTCTGCCACGACTCTTCACGCTGCTGGCCGGGGTCATCTTCCTCGGGCTCGGCATCTGGGGGGTTCTCGCCCCGAACGGTGATCTGCTGCTCGGGGTTCTGCCCGCAACCCGTACGGTCAACCTGCTGAATCTCCTGATCGGCGGGCTCGGTCTCCTTGCCTTTGCCGCATCCCGCTGGGATCGGATCCGGAATGCGGCCGGCGGCTGGCTTGAGAGATCTCGCCGCCGGAATGAGCGCCGCCGTCAGCGCAGGGGGCGCAGGCGGGCCACCCGCCGCCGCAGGACTACCGGCCAGAACACCCGCCAACCGGGGACAACTCGGGACCGAACCCCGAAGCCGGGCGGCCGGACCGGGTAGCCGGTTGTGGGGTCAGCTTCTCGGTCGGGTGCGGCGGCGAAAACCGACCAGGACGAGGGCTCCGGTGGCGATTCCGCCCGCCGCGATCGCCGCCACCGGCCGGACCCAGTTGCGTGGATCCTGGAGTGACCTGAGCTCGCTCTCCTCGAGTTCATCGGCCCATCCGCTCAGCTCGCTGGCCGCAGCTTCGGAGATCGCACTGAAGGTGCCGTGGAGCCGGTCGGAGAACCGTTCCGGCGGGTCGATCGGGCGCAGGGCGTCGGTCAGCAGTTGCTCGAGATCCAGCTCGTCAGGATTCATCGCCGCCCTCCCCCGGAACGGGGTCGCCGAGTTGACCGCTCTGTTCGAGCCGCTCCTGGAGCTGCTTGATCGCCCGATGAATCAGAACCTTGGTCGCGCCGTCGGACTTGCCCATCGCCCGGGCGATCTCCCGGTTGTCCATACCGAGGGAGAAACGCATCACCAGCGCCTCGCGGCGATCGTCCGGAAGTCCCTTCAGCCCCTCGATCACCGCGCGGAGGTCGGCTCTGCCTTCGACCATGTCCTCGGTCGAGTGACGGGCAGACGGTGGCTCGATGCTGTCCAGAGGGGTCTGGGGCCGACGGGCGCGATCGCGGTGGTAGTTGATCGAGAGGTTGTGGGCGATCCGGATCAGCCAGGGCCTGAGCGGCCTGCCGTCCGATTCGCGAAGCGCCCTCGGAAAGTGTCGCCAGGCCTGGAGGAAGGTCTGTTCGGTGAGGTCCTCGGCGTCGTGATGGTTGCCGATCCGGTAGTACGAATACGAGTAGACGTCCCGCAGATGGTTGCGATAGAGCTCTTCGAACTCGCGTTCGATCTCGGCCCGGGACTCGCCCGGCAGAAGCTCTGGCTCCGACTCTGCCACCGGCCCACCCTACCCCGGATCGGAACTCCGGTGGCTGTTCTCCCGGGTGGGGAATCAGGCCGCCCTCCGGGAGTGGCCGGTGCGGCGCAGCCGGGCGACCCATTCATCCGAACTGATCCGTCCGGTGGCGAGATCGGAGAGCCCCTGGAGAGCCTCGGCCGGGCACCCGGCCGCCGACACCGTTTCCGCGATCTTCGGAACGGAATCGAGCGCCTCGGAAGCCTGTCCGATCAGGTTGGGGATCTGGTCGGGGGCAGTTCCCCGGCCCAGCATCTCGCCCGCACGGCGGTTGCGGCTGCCGGAAGCGAGCACGGTCGCCATAAGGTCACCGACCCCGGCCAGCCCGTGGAAGGTTGAGAGCTCGGCCCCGCGGGTGACCGCATAATCGACGCACTCCTCCCAGACTGCCGCAGCGGCGATCCCGGCCGCATTGAGGCCGTGGGGCTCGGCCGCGGCAGCGGCCAGCACCGCCGCGTTCTTCGCCGCACCGGCCATCTCCACCCCGATTGCGTCACGGGAGCGGTCGCAGACCAGCCCGGCGCGGTCGAACACATCTCCGAGCTGAGCCCGGAGATCCGCGTCCTCGCTGCCCAGAACCAGGGCGGCCGAGCCGGACACCGCTTCGCGTGCGTGGGCAGGTCCACCGAGGCAGGCCACTCCCCGGGCCCGGATTCGTTCGCTGACGTACTCGGTCGGCAACTGACCCCGGGGGGCAACCAGCCCTTTGGCGAGCAGCAGGACGCCGGCCCGGTTTCCGACCCGGTCGGCCAGCCCGCCCACCACCTGCGGGTAAGCGGCGGACGGCACGGCGATGCAGAGCAGGTCTACCGCCCCGAGTTCGATCTCTCCCGACGGCTTCACCTCGATCGAGTCGGGCAGGGACACGCCGGGCAGGTACCTGTCGTTCACCCGGCCGCTCGCGATCGCCTCGGCCTGATTTGGGGTGCGGGTACCGAGCTGGACCTCGAGTCCACCGCGGGCCAGCAGCACGGCGACCGCCGTACCCCAGGAGCCGGCCCCGATCACCGCCGCCCGGCGCATCGGCGGGAGTCCGCCGATGTCCTCCCACTGGAGCTCGATGTTGGGCCAGATGCGGGAGGTAACCGAACTGGCCAGCGCCGGCGAGGGTGCGTCCGCCTGCGGGAAAGTCATCGGCCGACCGACCCGGATCTTCACCTTGCGGGGCCGGATCCTGAGGCCGCGCCGCACATCCTCGCTGCCGCTCACCGCGACCGGGAGAACCGGCGCCCCCGACCGCAGCGCGAGTCGGCCGACGCCGCGTTTCGGTCGTCCCAGCGACCCCTTCCGGATCCTGGTTCCCTCCGGGAAGATGCAGATCGAGCCGCCCCGGGCCAGCACCTGCTCGGCAGTTTCGATCGCCAGCTCGTCGGCTTCACCTCGACGGATCGGGAAAGCCCCCAGCCGGACCAGAAAGAATCCCTGCCAGCGCTTCTCGAACAGCTCGACCTTGGCCACGTAGTTCATCGGTTTCGACCAGGGAAGGCAGCAACCGATCACGAACGGATCGAGGAAACTGCGGTGGTTGGCGGCCACGATGGTCGCACCCTTGATCCGGGAGTTCCTGCGCCCCTGACGCGAGAGGCGCAAGTAGACGAGAAAGAACGGGACCAGAATCGCCCGCGCCACCAGGTACATGCCACGGTTCACCCCGTGGCGTCGGGTGAAGTCGTGATAGGCGAGAAGCTGCTCGTCGGTCACAAGGATCTCCTACACGGTTGGGGCGACGGCGTTACAGCGAAAAGCCCGGCATGAGACTCGAACTCATAACCTCCTGTTTACAAGACAGGTGCTCTAGCCAGTTGAGCTAGCCGGGCGAGTCCCCGATTCTCGCAGCCCGGCCAATTCCGATGCCCGCTTCCCCGCCCCCAGATACCGTCGAGCCCGTCCGGACGCGGCAGCCGGACTCGGATTCTCCATCTTCCTGGCTTCCGCTCCTGATCGGAAGCATCGCGCTGGCAGGGGTCGCCGCCCTGCTGATCGTCCTGCTCCGCGGCGAGTCCTACTGGAACCTCTCCGATGGCGTCTACGCATACACGGCGCGGGCAGTGCTCCACGGGGGTGGGCTTTACGGGGAGATCGCTGCCGCCCAGCCGCCGCTGGTCTACCTGGCCGGCTCCGGCCTGCTGGCGATCTCGGACTCGGTCATGGGGCTCCGGATCGGGCTCGGCCTGTTTCAGGCCGTCGGAGCGGTGCTGGCCGCCGTTGCGATCCACCGGCTCACCGGCAGTCGAGCTGCCGCGCTGGTCGGATCCGTGCTCACACTGATCGCCCCCCGCACCCTTCACGACTTCGCCAATCTGCTGCCCGAGACGATCGGCGCACCGCTTGCGCTGGGAGCGGCCCTGGCGGCCTCCCGCCCGAAATGGTGCGTCCTCGCCGGAGTTCTCGGTGCGCTGGCGATCCTGACCAAACTTCCCTTCCTCTTCCCGGTTGCGGCGATCTTCTGGTTTTCGGCCGACCGCCGCCGGTTCCTCGCCGCGACCGTGATCACCGGCCTGGGCCTGGCCGTCCTCTTCCTCGCGCTCTACGGAACGGAGTTCATCGAGGGAACCCTTTTCGCCCAGTCCGGATCCGGCCTGGCCGCTGCGGACCTGCTGTTCCGGGAGCTGGCCCAGGCGGCCTGGAACCTGTTGCCGATGCTGCCGCCCGCGGTGATCGCGGCCCTGGTGCTCGACCGGGCGAAGGATCCGCAGCTGGCCCGCCTGATCGTTGCCGGGGCAGCCGGATCACTGGCGATCTTCGTCACGGTGATCAAGCACGGCGCCTACATCAACCTGGCGGTAGCCGCCGAACCGTTCCTGGTCATCCTCGCCGTCTGCGGGACGGTGTGGGCAGTTCGCGAGATCGGGACGGGGCTGCCTGTGCTGGCCCTGGTCACCGCCTGCTGGGCCCTGTTTTTCGCCCAGGCGGTGTCGCTCCTGGCCGCCCCGGCGGCGCCGGAGGCGTTCGCCCAGCCGCTCGACAGCTCAAATCACGGTGAGATCGCATCGTCCCCGGAGGTCCGGCAGGGAGCCCGCCTTCTCGCGGCCGATCCGTGCAACAGGGCCGCGCCGTACTACTCTTCTCCGTTCATGGCATTCGCTGCCGACATCCGCATGCCCGGAAACCAGGGCGATCCGTTCATCATCCGCGTCTCCGATACGTACGAGAGGCAGCGGGAACTGGCGGAAGCCGAGGCTTGCAGATGAACCCCCGGATTCGCCGTTGGCTGGCTGACAACGAGACCGTCCGACCGCTGATCAAGTTCTGCCTGGTCGGTGCCAGCGGCTACGTGATCAATCTGGCCGTTTTCGCGGTCTCCAACGGGATGTTCGGCATCCACCACATGCTCGCCGCGGTCCTGGCATTTTCGGTGGCGGTGCTGAACAATTTCGTCTGGAACCGGATCTGGACCTTCCGGTCCACCGACGCCGACGTCGGCTTTCAGGCGCTCAGATTCCTCACCGTCTCGCTGGCCAGTCTCTGCCTGAACCTCGGCCTGCTCTCGCTGCTTCACGACCTCACCCCGATCACCGAGCTCTGGGCCCAGGCGATTGCGGTGGCCGCGGTGATGCCGGTCAACTTCGGCCTGAACCGGATCTGGACCTTCGCGCGGACCTCCGGCGACGATCCGGTCACCGAGATCGCATAGACCCTCCGGCGGGTGATTCCTCGGGGGATCGGCCGACAGGCTCACTGGTCAGCGCCATTGCCCAGAAGGCGAGGACGAACGGGGCCCCGGCGAGGATCAGCAGCACCCCGGAGTCATTGCCCGCGGCCCCGAACAGGAGGGCCGCCGCCGATGCCCACAGGCCGATCGCCAGACGGGTGCCCCGCAGCCGGTTGCCGAACCGGTCGGTGACCAGGGACAGGGCGGCTACCGAAAGCAGCACCAGCCCGAGGTACGGCCGATAAGTGACTGCGGTGAAGGTGTGAGCCGATTTCTGTAGTCGCGAGAGCAGCACCTCCCCGGCATCACCAAGAGAGTCCGCCCCGAGCACGGTCCGGGAAAAGTGACTGCTCCCGCCGGTGACCGTGTCGATCAAGGCAAAGACCCCGACCAGCAGAAACGGGGTGAGGAGAACCGCCACGATCAGTTTCCAGGAACGCCGCAGGAGCAGAAGGCAGGCGGTTGCGGCCCCGGCCGCGACGGTGACCATCGCACCGACGTCCGCGCCGAAGCGGCCCGGAACCAGGACCAGCAGGGTTGCGGCCCCGGCGATCGCGTACATCCCGGCCAGGCGCCGACGGGCGATCCCCGGCCGGGCCTCGCCCCAGGCCGCCAGACCGAGCATGAGGCAGCAGGCCAGAATCGCCTCCAGCTCGTTGCCGACCCCGAAGAAACGCACTCCGCCGATTGGATTGGAGCCGAGAACCGAGAACGGGGTCAGATCGAGATCGAAGACCAGGTCAATGGCAACCGTGGTGATGGCGATCCCGGCGGCAGCGGCAAAAGCGGGGAGATCGCCCAGTCGGCGACGCAGGACCCAGGCCCCGGCCGAAGCAAGGACGAAGACCAGGGGGAGCTCGGCCACGGAGCCGAGCCTGAACGGGGTGACGACCAGCAGCAGTGAGACCGCCAGCGGCAGCCCCACCGCGGTCTGGGCCGATGCGAATCTGACCCCCACGCGGCCCTTGGAAAGGCCGGCCAGCAGAAAGAAGACGGCAACGAGTGCGCTGCCGTAGGTGAGCAGGTCCTGACGCCGGTCGCGCACCTGGTAGAGACGGGCCTCGGCCTGCCGGATCGATCCGAACCGAACGCTTCCACCGCCGGCCATCGGGGTGCCTTCCATCGCATCCGGGATCGGCAGCCCGAGGCGGGTGAGGATGGTGGGGGCGAGATCCACGCTCGAAACCAGGGGCGAGAGATGGGTGGTGGGCGAGCTGAGCTCGCCGGTGAACCCGGGCCCGGCAACCGCGATGTCCAGGGTGGCGGCTCCGGCGGGCATCTCCAGCGCAATCAGGAGATCGCCCCGGGGCAGACGGTTGCGCCACGACTCCAGGGAAAAAAGCGGAGCGACAACCACCCGCAGGCTTCGCCGGCCGGATGTCGGGCGGCCGATCGAACTCCGCTCGGGGTGCTCGGGGCTTGAGAAAGCGATCCGGGCCAGCCGGTCCCGGGTCAGCCGGACCGTGACCCCGGCCCGTTCCAGGGCGTTTCTCAGCGCTCCGACCTCGATCCGGTCGGAGGCCCCCGCGGCCCGTTGCCTGGCGAAATCGAGAAAGGCGGGAACCGGCATGTAAGCCGGATCCGGGAGCGGCTCGCCGTAGGTCAGACTCGCCACCCTGGAACCCTGGCCGATGTCGAGCATGGTCTGGGCCGGGCTCACCCGTCCCATGCCGGCACTGATCAGACCGCGGGCCCATCTCGAGGAATCGAGGGTCGACAGGTCACTCGCCGGCGGCACCAGGATCACGGACACCGAACGGGATGCCGAACCGCTGGGACTCTCCCCCGTTCCAGCCCGGGAACTGTCCGCAAGAGTGCCGAGCAGCAGGAGCAGCGTCGCGGACAGAATCAGGCAGACCCGGACCAGCCACGGGTACGCCCTTGCCATTTTCAGATCAGCCACCAAATCCCGGTTCCGGAGTTGAACCGGAACCCAATCGCCTCAAACGGTCACTTGGACCGGAAACCCGGGCCGGGAAGAGTGCGGATTGTCGCAGCCGGACTCAGGCCGCGACCTGACGCGACTCCAGGTGACGGATGACCTTGCGCTTGACCCGCTGGAGTGCGTTGTCGACCGTCTTGGTGTCGCACTCGAGCAGTCCTGCCACCTCTTCGTAGGAGCGATCTTCCAGGTAGTGGCCGAGAACCGCCGACTCCATCTCGGACAGGCTGCCCTTGAGCGAGGAGACAAGGCAGGCCAGTTCCTCCGATGAGATCGCCTGATTGGCCGGATCGAAGCAGGACGGGCCCGGGAGGATCTCCTCCATGGTGGTGTCGCTGTCCCCGGATGCGGCCGGAGACTGCCCGAACGAGACGTACTGATTGAGCGGAGCGTGCTTGTTCCGGGTGGCAGACTTGACCGCGGTGATGATCTGCCTGGTGATGCAGAGCTCGGCGAAACTGCGAAAGCTCGATTCACGGTCACTGCGGTAGTCCCTGATCGCCTTGTGCAGCCCGAGCAACCCCTCCTGGACCAGGTCCTCGGAGTCTCCTCCGACCAGAAAGTAGGATGAGGCCTTGAGTCGCACGAACTTCTGGTAGCGCCTGATCAGGTGATCCGAGGCACGCAGGTCACCCGCCTTCGCCCTGGCGACCATGACCTGATCATCAGTCTCGGGTTTAGGTTGAGGGTATGACCGGAAAAACTCCGATCGGGCGTCGATACCGCGCTTTGATACTGGATTTGAGGTCGGGGTGGTCACCGCACATTCTCCTCTTGAAGAAGGCCTGTGACGCCACTTACCTCCCCTGGACGCCCTGTTCTAACGGATGAATCTCACACTCAAGTCGAGCTTCACCCTTTATCTGTCGATTAGTTTACGCATTCGCAGAGTTCTGTCAACCCCTCCCTGGGAATCTGCAATTGCCGTTGCATCCTGAGGCTGCCCTCCAAGGCCCCATCCCCAATCGCCAGTGCTGTCGATCGGGGACCCGTTTGGGCTCCAACCGCCAGCACTACCGATCCGGGCCCGGGGGTCTGGGGGCCGGGGTCCGGCACCCGGGGGGTCCGGCGCACCGGGAACCGGGGTCAAGGCCAACTCCAACCGCCAGTGCTATCGATCGGAGACCCGTTTGGGCTCCAACCGCCAGCACTACCGATCCGGGCCCGGGGGTGCCCGGGTCAGGACCGGCGTTGACGGACCGCTTCGAAGAGCAGGACCGAGGCTGCCGCCGAGACGTTGAGTGAGTCCGTCCTTCCGGCCTGCGGGATTGCCACCAGCCCGTCGCAGGAAGCAGCCACCCGGGGCCGCAGACCCTTCTCCTCGGTGCCCATGACCAGCACCGTGGATCCGGTCAGATCGACCTGCCAGGGGGTTGAATCCGCGGTTCCGTCCGCACCCCAGACCCAGAAACCGGCGGACTTGGCGGCGGTGATCCAGTCGCTCACGTTCCGCACCCTGGCGATCGCCAGGTGCTCGACCGCCCCGGCCGCGGCCTTCGCGGCGGCAGCGGTGACGGTAGCCGCCCGACGCTCGGGGATGACCACCCCGGCCGCCCCGGCAACCTCGGCCGATCGGCAGACCGCTCCGAGGTTGCGCGGATCCTGGATCTGGTCCAGGACCACGATCAACGCGTCGTCCCCGATCAGAAGCTCATCCCCACCCACATACGGGTAAGGGTCCACCTCGGCGACCACACCCTGATGGTCGGGTGAACCGCAGAGATCGGTCAGTTGATCCGGTGAGCTTTCGGGGGTTCGCCAGATCCGGTGCACGCGGCGCCGTCCCCGTCCGGCTTCCTCCACCGGCCGCCGCCCGTAGATCATCTCCGTTCGGCCCTCCGCCATCTGCCCGTCACTCCCCGGTACGCGGCACGAGCGTGGCACCACCGGCCCCGTCCCTGACCTCCCAGCCGAGTCCGGCCAGCCGCTCACGGATCCGGTCGGCGAGCTCCCACTCCTTGCCGGCGCGGGCGAGTTCCCGTTCCTTGAGCAGGGCCAGCGCCTCTTCGTCCGGGCCGCCCCCCTCGTCGGCGGCGAGCGACCCCAGCCCGACCAGTTCAAGCAATCCGGCGACCGCGGTACCGGCCCCGGCGACCCGGGACTGATTGCTCTGCCGGACCAGTTCGAAAAGCTCGCTCATCGCCCGAGGCGTGTTGAAGTCGTCCGCCAGGGCATCCCGGAACCGATCCGCGGCGGAAGCTGCAGCCGGTTCCGGCTCCTCGCCGGGCGGGTTCTCACGCAGGAAGTTCCGCAGTCGCTCCACCCTGGCCGCCGCCTCCTCAAGCTGCGCCTCGCCGAAAGCGAGCGGCTGGCGGTAGTGGCCGGAGATCAGGTAGGAGACCACGACCTCCGGGCCAAACCGATCGAGAGCTTCCGAGAGCTGGAAGATGTTCCCTTCGGACTTGGACATCTTCAGCGCGTCGGTCTCGAGCATCCCGTTATGCATCCAGATCCGGGCCAGCGGCCTTCCCCGGGCCGCCTCAGACTGGGCGATCTCGTTTTCGTGATGAGGAAAGACCAGGTCGGATCCACCCCCGTGGATCGCGAAGGGCAGCTCCCCGAGTTCGTTTTCAGCCATGGCAGAACACTCGATGTGCCAGCCGGGGCGACCGGGTCCCCAGGGCGACTCCCAGCTTGTGTCCTCACCCTCCTTCCGGCCCTTCCAGAGGGCGAAATCGAGCGGATCCCGCTTGCGGGTCGAGGCGTCGTCGCCCTCCCCCTGCTCCATGTCCTCGGTCGGCCGGTGGGAGAGCTTCCCGTAGCCCGCGAAACTGCGAACCGCGAAGTACACGTCTCCGGCGGACTCGTAAGCGTGACCGGACTCGACCAGATCGGCGATCAGGTCGATGATCGGGCCGACCGTCTCGGTGGCCAGCGGCTCCGCATCCGGCCGGCCCAGCCCGAGCCGGGAGGTATCCTCAAAGTAGAACCCGGTCATCTCGCGGGCCAGATCCGGGGAGCCCACCCCCCGCTGCCGGGCGGCGTCATAGATCTTGTCGTTGATGTCGGTGACGTTGATCGCCAGACGGGTCCGGTAGCCCTCGCTGCGAAGGAATCGTGCCAGCAGGGAGAAGACCACGAAGGGTCTCGCGTTGCCGATGTGGATGCGGCTGTAGACGGTCGGGCCACAGGCGTAGATACCGATCTCTTCGGCCGGGTCGAGCGGGCAGAGCTCGCCGCTCATCGTGTCCCTGATCCTGACCGTACGCATGCCCACCCCGGACAACTGCTCAGAAGGTGCGATACCCGCCGGACCCGGGTCCACCCCGCCGCCGCGGACCGCGAGCTTCGTCGTCGGGTGAATCCTGTCCGGGGGTCGACCGCTCCCACTCGGGTGCCGTGCTGGAAGCGGCACGAAGAGCTTCCTGGCGGGCCCGATCGGCGGCCGACTGAACCTCGTCCTCGGCCGACTGCCGGGCCAGCTCGGCCCGGCGTTCCGCCTCACGACGGATCCGGGCGTCCTCGTCCTCAAGACGTTCCTCGGCCCGGCGGCGGGCCTTGTCCTCGGCCTCGTTGCCGAAACGCTCGATCAGCGCCTCGACCCGTTCCGCCGCCTCGCGCCGGATCCGCTCGGTTCCCTCCATCACCCGCTGGTCGATCTCGGCCTCGATCTCGGCGATCCGCTGACGGGCGAGCTGCTCGAACTCGTTCGCGTGGGCCTCGGCCTGGGCGGCCCGGTCCTGGGCCTTCTTCACCCGTTCCTCGTAGGCCTCGATCCGGCCCTGGGCTTCCCGCTCGGCCGCGTGGCGGGCCTCCCGGGCCAACCGTTCCGCGGTTTCCTCGAGGTGTCGGGTCCGGGCGGCGAGCCGCTCCTCACCCTCGGCTGCGACCTTGGCCATCGCCTCCTCGCGGCCGTCACGCTCCTCGTTCAGGGTGCCCTGTATCCGTTTCAGTTCCGCCTCGACCCGGGCCTGTGCCTCGCGCTGATCGGAGTCGCGCTTGGCCAGCGACTCGGCCTCGGTTTCGGCCTTCACCCGGGCCTCGCGGGCTTCCTCGATCTTCTCTCGCGCTTCGGCGCTCAGCTTCCGCAGGGTGTCGCGGGCCTTGGACTTGATCTCCTCCCGGGCCTCGGCCACCTCGCGGGCGGCCTGTGCCCTGGCGGCCTCGATCCGCTTGTCGGCAGTTTCGGCGAACCGGGTCGCCTCGGTGGCCTTCTGCTCGGATCGTTTCGCCTGTTCAACCGTCTCGCGGGCGGTCTCGAGTGCCTTGAGCTCCGCTTCGCGGGCAGCGATCTCGGCTTCTCTGGCCCGGGTTTCGCTGGCCGTCAGTTCCTTCGCCAGCGACTCGATCCGGGAGTTCAGCCGCTTCGAGGCTTCCCCCACCGCACCGAGCTCGGACGGCAGCCCGTTCTCCTTTGCGTCTGTTCCAGACGCCTTCTCCTCCGACGAAGCCGGGGTCGAATCGCTCATCGTCCGCCCAAACTTACTACGCCAGCTCCCGTTTGACGATCTTGCCGGTGGCATTGCGCGGCAGCTCCGCAACAAAAACCACGTCCCGGGGCGTCTTGTAGGAGGCCAGATTGGCCTTGACGAAGGACCGGATCCCCGGTTCGTCGATACCGCCCTGGCGTCGCAGCACGACGAATGCCCGCAGCGCCTGACCGAAGCGTTCGTCCTCGACCCCGATCACCGCCACCTCCTCGACCTCGATGTGCCCGGCGATCAGATCCTCGACCTCGGCGGGGAAGATGTTCTCCCCACCGGAGACGATCATCTCGTCGTCGCGACCGTCGATCACGAGCCGACCGCTCTGGTCGAAATGCCCGATGTCGCCGCTGGAGACGAAACCGTCCAGCCGCTCCTTGTCCTTGCCGCCGGTGTAGCCCTCGAACACCATCTCGTTGCTGATGAAGATCCGGCCGGTCTCTCCCCGGGCGACCTCACGACCGTCGTCGCCCACGAGGCGAATCGTGGTTCCACGCGGAATCCAGCCCGCGGTGGCCGGGTCATCCCGCAGGTCCTCGGGACCGGCGATCGAGGCGAAGGCGACCTCGGTCGAACCGTAGAGGCTGTAGAGGTTGTCCCCGTAGCGATCCATCCAGCGGGTCGCGAGGCCGCCGGGCAGGGCCGAGCCGGAGAGCGTGGTGATCCGGAGCTGCCCGGCGCGGAAGTCCCGGCTGTCCTCCTCGTCCAGCTCGAGGATCCGCTGCAGCATCACCGGTACGGCGACCAGCACCTCGGCCCGGTGGCGATCGACCAGTTCCATCGTCCTGGCCGGGTCGAATCGCCGGTCCATCACCAGTCTCGCGCCGAGTGAGAGACCGATCACCGAGTTGATGAAGCCCCATGAATGGAACATCGGTGCAGCCATCACCATGGTCTGCCCGGACCGATGCGGCACCCGGTCCAGCAGAGCGAGGAACATGCCGAGCCCCTCGGGGCTCGATCGCTGGGCGCCCTTGGGGGTGCCGGTGGTGCCCGAGGTGAGAATCACGTAGCGGGAAGCGCGATCGGGCAGCGGCAGATCGGAATCGTCCTCGCCGGCGATCAACTGGTCGAGTCCGGCGACGAACCGGTCCGGAATCCTTCCGGTGTCCCGGCGTTCCGCGAAACCGCAGACCCTGGTCACCGTTTCCGGGATCCCGGAGAGCAGCCCGGAGAACTCCTCGTCGGCGACCAGCAGCTTCGGGTCCTCCCGCTCGACCACCTCGGCCAGCTGCGGCCCGGAAAACATCGTGTTGAGGAAGATCACGGTGGCACCGAGCTTGGATGCGGCGAGATTGGACTCGATGAACCCCCGATGGTTACGACACATCAGGGCGATACGTTCGCCGGGCTCCACCCCGCGGGCGGCGAACGCCCGGGCCAGTGCGTTGGTTCGCCGGTCAACTTCGGCGAAGGTGAGCGACCCGATCTCGTCAACGATGTACTCGCTGTCGGGCCGCTTGATCCGGGCGATCCGGATCGCCGAGGCGGGAGTTGCCCCCCCTCGCCTCAGGGTGGCGAGGACCCGGGCGGCCCGGTCGGGCCGGAGCCCGCCGATCATCCCCGTGTCCCGCATCACCCTCAGCTCGAAGGCGGAATCGGCGACTTTGCGGGAGATGGACTGGGCGTTCATGGAGAAACCATATGTGACACGAATCCGTGCCGTGGCCCCGATCCCCAGATGTGGGACCCGCAGCCCGCCAACCGGCAGGGGCTCGGCCCCATCACCACGTTCGTGGTGGTACCGCAACTTTCTTTCCAGATCCGGTTTGCTAGTTTGCCGCATCACAAACAGTGCGGTACGGGGAGGAGCCCCTCCCCGGAACACGAAACTACGGGGGAAAGTTCGATGCGAGATACCAGGGTCTTCGCGAGGTTCACCGGCAGGTGGACATCGTCGGCCATGCTGGTTGCATTTCTGGTTGTTGGTGCGGTATTGATCGGATTCTCGTCCCCGGCAGACGCCGCGGACCCGGTCGTCAATCCCGGTTCCAACTTCAAGGCCACGGTCAGCGGCGGCCAGCTCAAGGTGAACACCAAGCTCGATCTGGACGTCGGGACGATGAGTCCGGCCCCGCGGATCGATGACATCACGGTCGATGCCAACGGCAACCTGTCCGCAGCCGCGACCAGTTTCGTGTTCCCGCAGCAGGTGATGCAGGTGGACACGCCGATCGGCAGCAAGGACATCTTCATCAACATCCGGGCCAAGGATCCGATCACCGGCACGATCGACCCCGAGACGGGCGAGGTCCACATCAACACCTCGCTGACGATCCAGCTGACTAGCAACGACAACATCGTCGCGCTGGGCAACAACTGTTACGTCGGCAGCCCATCCAGCCCGATCCCGTTCAGCGCGACCGCCCTGCCGGACGACAGCAAGGGTATCCACTACGACCAGTACAGCGGCGAGACCACGGTGGTCGACGACACGATCGCGATCCCGGCCGCCAGCGGCTGCCCGACCATCCTCGGCAACAACGTCAACGACATCGTAAACAGCGAGCTCGGCCTGCCCTCGGCCTCCGGCCAGAACGTGGTCCGGTTCGCCCTGCGGTTCAATCCGGCTCCACACGGCCCCACCTGGATCGACCCGAACGGGCCCGGGCACATTGACCCGGTGATCGTCAACGACACCAAGGTCCAGACCAAGCCCGGTCTTGAGCAGCGCTCCTGGCTGGAGAGCTTCGCGATCAGCAACGGCACCACCGCCGGCCGCAACGGCAACACGGTCAGGGTCTCGCTGCTGGTCAAGCACGACCCCGGTCGCAGCGTCACCGGACTGAAGATCGACGACGACTGGAACGGAAGCGAGGACTCGACCGCCAAGCCGGTCAAGCCCGTGACCACCCAGCAGCCGGTGGTGCAGGGTGGTTTCAACTACTCCCGGGTCAGCTTCTCGTACCTGGCTCCGCAGGCGGGGATGAACATCGCCTGTGATCCGAACATTTTCGCCGCCGTCGGTGACATGAGCGTCACCCGGGACATCAGCGTCCGCGCGGTGCTCGATGACGCCACCGAGTCCGAGGCCTCGGCCACCAAGGTCCGGATCGTGCGGGAAGACTGCAACAACCACCGGGACATCCCGATGATCTACGACCAGGTCCAGAACACCCCGACCCCGGTCGGTGGATTCAAGCCCGGCGACACGATCAACTTCGGCTTCAAAGGCGACGACACCGACGGCAACACGGCCACCTACTCGAACCGGTTCGCGGGGTTCAACTACCGGTTCCGCAACCTGGATACGGGACAGATCGCCGGAGCCGGCGCCTACTGCGCCCCCGGCAATGACAACCAGGACGGGGTCGCACAGTCGGTCAACAGTGGCAACGCCACGGCACCCGCCCGCGGACGCTGGGTGATGGAAGCCGAACTCCTCAGCCGGCCGTACCCGCTGGGCAATGGATGCATCTTCGAGAGCAACCCGGATGACGGCGGCTGGGGCGACGGCAGCCGCCACTGGCTCTGGATCGGTGCGATCGACGTGAACTCGCCCCAGGAATCGGGTGGTGATTTCAGTCCCAGCGTGACCCTCAACGTTCCGGCCCGTCCGGGCGTGGATGGATCACTCCCGGTTTCGGTGGCGACCAGCGACAGCTTCGACGCCCTGGCCGGCGGCAAGACATCGTGGATCGAGTGGGACCTCGACGGCGACAATCTGAACGGTGTCGACGGCTTCGAGACCGCCCGCCTTGGCGACAGCCGGACCGGGATGAGCCCGGGCCAGAACCAGATCCTGCTCGACACCTCGGCCAAGTCACCCGGGATCTACCCGGTGCGGGTCAGGGTCGGGGACAACGGTGCGCTGGGCGGGGCCGACGACATCCGCCGCACCACCGTCTCGGACACCAAGAGCTACATGGTCAACACCCCGCCGACCGCCCAGGACCTGTCGGTGACCACCGAGTACGGCAAGTCGGTCGCGACTCCACTGGTTGCGGGTGACACGAACGCGGACAACTCCCATGATCCGCTGACCTGGTCGCTGGTGAACCCGCCGGCCCACGGCTACCTGGCCGGGGAGTGGCCGAACCGGTCGTACCACCCGGATGGTGGCTTCTCCGGACCAGACAGCTTCACCTACCGGGTGAACGACGGCTTCGGCGGCAGCGCCACGGCCACGGTCAGCATCACTGTCCAGGCCAAGCCGGCCGACCCGGTCGATCCGGAGCCCGACCCCGACAATCCGAAGCGGGACCACCTCGAGGCAGCCTTCCCCGAGGGACGGATGAACCTGAACGAGGCGGGCGGCCCCTCAACCTCCGGGATCAAGGTGGTCGACTCGGCGATCAACGACGCGCCGGTCACCTTCAAGACCGAGTACTGGAACAGCCAGACCGGTGAGATCAACGCTCCGGCGTCCGACTTCAGCTTCCCGTCGAAGTCGGTCCAGTTGAGCGTCACCGAGCCGATCCCGCTCGATCTCGACGTGAAGATCGAGTTCGGAGCGCTCGGAAACATCACCGGCAACTACAACCAGACCACCGGGGCGATGAGGCTCAACCTCAACGCTCACGCCCTGATCACAATCACCGCCGGGGGTGGAAACATCCAGGTGATGACCTGTGATGTGACCCCGATCCCGCTCAGTTTCATCTCGAACGGGGCGGATCTGGTCGATCCGGGCGAGACCGGAAAGCGCCCGCCGAAGAACTGGAAGGCGGCTGCCTTCTCACCGCCGGCCCGGGACGGCGCGGTCACCTCGCTCTGGAACTCGCTGCCGGCCTCAACCCCGCTCAGCGAGCCCCTGAAGCCGACCGCGAGCTGCGGCGGCACCCTGGACGCGATGATCGGCGGCAAGGGCGGCTTCTGGCTCGGAGGCAAGGTCAAGGTGGCCGGCACCACCGGCCCGGGCAAGACCCCGCAGCCGACCGCCAGCACCGCCGTGTTCGACGGCAAGCGGCTGCATGTACGGCTCAAGTGCGGGCCGCAGTACCGCCCGAGCTGCAACATGACCGCGGCCCCGGTGACCGGCAAGGACCGCAAGGTCAAGAAGGTCCGCAAGGGCAGGAAGACCGTGAAGGTCATCAAGGGCAAGCCGATGGCCAAACCGCTCCGGAAGAAGATCAAGGCCGGCAAGTGGATCAAGGTCACCTTCCTGATCAAGCCGAAGTACCGGGCGAAGGTCAGGGCGATGTCGAAAAAGAAGAGCAAGCAGCTCTACGTCCAGCAGAAGATCCGCTCGAAGAAGATCGGCAGGAAGAAGTTCAAGGGCAAGAAGCCCCGGATCGTCTACCACCGGTACAAGGTGCGATCCGCCGGCTGAGCCCAACCGCCAGGACCCACGAGAAAGGCCCCTCCACGGGGCCTTTCTCTTTGGTCGGGCGCCGGGACGTGCGTCCGACGGGGCCTCGGGTCCGGGTCGGGAACGGGACGATCTTCCCCGGTGAAATGTGATCTCGTCACAGTTGAATGCGATACGACATCGATTCATGTAACATAGTCCGCCTCAAATTTTCCGCAACTTTTCTGTACCCCGGTGTTTGGACGTTGGAGTACTTGGGAAAGCGGGACGGGGAGCCGGTCTCCTCGCGACAACAACGTTACGAGAGGATCGACTGTTTCATGGATGACACCAGGACCCTTGCGCGCTTTTCGGCCTTCACAGGCCCGCTGGCCGCGCTGATCGCCCTGTTTCTGATCGGGATCGCCACGCTGGCCTCGGCCTCCGCGGCCGACGCGGCCGTGGTCGCCAACCCGGACAAGAGCCCCTTCAAGGCCACCATCGGTGGTGGCCAGCTCAAGGTGAACACCAAGCTCGACATGGACATCGGCACGATGAGCCCCTCCCCGACCCTCGAGAACGTGATCCTCGACGCGGACGGCAACCTCTCCGCCCCGGCCGCGGGGCTCAAGTTCCCGAAGCAGGTGATGCAGGTAAGCACCCCGGTCGGCACCAAGGACATCTTCATCGACATCCGGGCAAACGACCCGATCACCGGCACTCTCGACCCGAGCACCGGTGAGGTTCACATCAACACCAACCTGGTGATCCAGCTGACCAGCAACGATTCGATCGTGGCCCTCGGCAGCAACTGCTACGTCGGCAGTCCATCCAACCCGATTCCGTTCCATGCCTCGGCCCTGCCGGACGACAGCAAGGGAGTCCACTACGACCAGTACACCGCCGAAGCCACGGTGGTGGACGACACCCTCACGATCCCGGCCGCTTCCGGCTGCCCGACCATCCTCGGCAACAACGTCAACACGATCGTCAACGGGGAACTGAACCTGCCCTCGGCCTCCGGACAGAACGTGGTCCGGCTGGCGATGCGCTTCAGGCAGCAGGCTCCCCGAGGCGAGAACTGGGTGGACCCGAACGGCCCCGGGCACATCGATCCGGTGATCGTCAACGACCAGACCGTGAACATCCCCGGGATCGGAGACATGCGTTCCTGGCTGGAGAGCTTCACGCTCACCGACACATCGATGCGCGCCGGCGGCAACACCCTGCGACTCTCGCTGCTGGTCCAGCACGATCCGGGACTCACGGTCACCGGAATCAAGCTGGACGACGACTGGAACTCAAGCGAGGATTCGGACAGCAAGGGCATCAAGTCGGTGACCGCCCAGCAGCCGGTGGTCCACGACGGCTACAACTACTCCCGGGTCACCTGGGAGGGCATCGTGAATCACTCCACCATGGGTGTTTCCGGCATGTGGCGCCTGGCCGATGTCAGCGTCCGGGCCGTTCTCAGCGACAACTCCCAGACCGAGGCCTCCAGCTCGAAGATCGGGCTGACCCGAGGCCAGGACGGGGAGCTCTTCGGGACAAACGACGCACCCTCGATCTACGCCTGGGCCCCCCAGTCCGACACGGCGGTCACCCCCGGCACCAACGTCACCTTCAAGTTCACCGGCGACGACGCCGACGGTGGGCTGATCTCACCGCGGGACTTCGGCGGTGTCTACTGGCGCTGGCGGAACGTCGACACCGGATCGGTGACCGGCACCACCAAGCGCTGCGTCGGCGGCAACCAGGACAACGCCCAGCAGACCCTCACCCTCCCGGCCCCGAACCGGGGACGCTGGGTGCTGGAAGCTTCGCTTGCGAACACCGACAACAGCTGCAACTACATCGAGTTCCCCGGCCTCTACTTCTACCTCGGGGCGATCGATGTGAACTCTCCGCAGGAGCTGAGTGGCGACAACAGTCCGGCGGTCACCCTGAACGTCCCTGCCCGTCCCGAGGTGGACGGCTCACTTCCGATCTCGGTGATCACCAGCGATCCGTTCGACTCCAATCCCGGCCCGCTGGCGCGGCCAGGCAGGGTCCAGTCGATCGAGTGGGATCTCGACGGCGATGCGACGAACACCCCGGCGGCGCCAGACGGCTTCGAGGAAGTCCGTCTCGGCGATTGGCGCACCGGCATGGGTCCGGGCCAGAAGCAGGTACTGCTCGACACCTCGAACCTCGCCCCCGGGATCTACCCGGTCCGGGTCAGGGCCGGTGACAATGGGGCGCTCGGCGGAGCCGACAACATCCGCCGGACCACCATCGACAGTGGCAGCTACATGGTCAACACCCCGCCGGTCACCCAGAACGAGCAGGTGACGACCGACACTCGGACCGCGGTCCCGGTAACGGTCACGGCCAGCGACACCAACGCCGACAACTCGCACGACCCGCTGACCTGGTCGCTCAAGACCGCGCCGGACCACGGGTTCGTGTCCGGCAACTGGCCGAGCGTGACCTACCACCCGGACGGCTCGTTCGTCGGAACCGACTCGTTTGAGTTCCAGGTGAGCGACGGCTTCGGCGGTATCGCCACCGGCACGGTCGAGGTCACGGTCGAGCAGCGGCACTTCATGCTCAGCGTGAACCGAGCCGGTGAAGGTGACGGCCGGGTGACCTCAAGCCCGGCCGGCATTGACTGCGGCCAGAGCTGCCAGGCCGAGTACAGCTCCTCTGACACGGTCACCCTGACTGCGATCGAGGGCAACAACTCGACCTTCACCGGCTGGTCCGGCGGGGGCTGCACCGGTACCGGCACCTGCGATGTGGCGATGGACCAGGCCAGAGCGGTAACCGCCACCTTCGACCGTGCCGGCCCGACCGGTCCCGGCTACCTGCGGGTTGCGTTCGAGGAGGGCCGGATGAACCTGAACGAAAATGCCGGACCTTCCACCTCGGGCGTCAAGGTGGTGGACTCCACCGTCCCGGACGTCCCGGTCGTCTTCCGGACCGACAGCTGGGACCGTGACACCGGTGCGATCAACGCTCCGGCCAGTGGACTCGTCTTCCCGGCGAAGACGCTGCAACTGAACGCCGGCGGGTTCGATGTGGACGCGAAGATCGAGTTCAGCGCCCTCGGAAACATCACCGGCAATTACAACCAGGGAAGCGGTGCGCTCAACCTCGACATGAACGTCCGGGTCCGGATCACGGTCACCGTGCCGGCGCTCGGCGGACTCGAAGCACTGAAGTGCGACGTAACCCCGATCCCACTGCAGCTCTCAACCGGGGGTTCGCCCCTGGTCGATCCGGGCGAGGGAGCGCCGATCAACCGGCCGGCCCACAACTGGGAGGCCGCCCTCTTCCAGGCTCAGGGCAACAACCCGCCGGAAGGCGCGGTAACCAACCTGTGGAACTCGCTGCCGGCCTCAACCGCGATCAACCAGGCGCTCCCGGATGTGGCCACCTGCGCCGACACTCTGGATCCGATGCTCGGCGGCAAGGGCGGGCTCTGGCTCGGCGGGAAGGTGACGTTCGACGCCACCGAAGAACCGGTTGGACCCACCGGCCCGACCGGCCCCACCGGCCCGACGAGTCCGACCGGCCCGACCGGTCCGCCGGTTCAGCCGGTTGATCCGGGCAAGCTGGTCACCAACACGACCGGTGTGTTCGACGGCAAGCGGCTCCACATCCGGCTCAAGTGCGGACCGCAGTACCGGCCGAGCTGCAACATGAGTGCGGTACCGGTGACCAGGAAGGGCAAGAAGGGCAAGCCGATGGCCAAACCGCTCCGCAAGAAAATCAAGGCCGGCAAGTGGATCAAGGTCACCTTCCTGATCAAGCCGAAATACCGGGCGACACTCACCGCGATGTCGAAAAAGAAGAGCAAACAGCTCTACGTCCAGCAGAAGGTGAAGTCGAAGAAGCTCGGACGGAAGAAGTTCAAGGGCAAGAAACCGCGGATCGTCTACCACCGCTACAAGGTGCGCTCCACCGGCTGACCCGAACCGGCATGACCAACGAGAAAGGCCCCTCCACGGGGCCTTTCTCGTTCACGGGATGCGGCACCGTTCCGGCAAAACGCAACTTTTCTCCGGTGCATCGGTTACATTCACATTGGACCGGAAACATTCCGGTACGGGAGAAGTCCAGCTCCTGACAGGACGTTACGGAAGGGACACTGGAGGGTTGTTTGAGATGAACGGTCAGCGACGGATCGCGGCCCGGGGGCCACGCATTGCAATGCTCATCCTGATTCTGGCGGGATTCGCCGGGCTCGGGTTCACTTCTGCCGCCCAGGCGGACCTGGTGGCAAACCCGGGAAACAGTTTCGCGGCAACGGTCACCGGGGGTGAACTCAAGGTGGGATCGGATCTCGATCCGATCGACGTCGCCGAGATGAGCCCGTCACCGCGACTTCGGAATGTGACCGTCAACGCGGACGGCACTCTGACCGCGGCCCCCGAGGACTTCGTGTTCCCGCAGCTGACCCTCTCGATCGACACCCCGATCGGCAAGAAAGACATCTTCATCCAGCTCAGGGCGGCACAGCCGGTGACCGGCAGCATCGATCCGGTTACCGGGGCGACCGAGCTTCACACCGCGCTGACGATCCAGCTGACCAGCAACGACTCGCTGATCGCCCTCGGCAACAACTGCTATGTCGGCACTCCGTCGAACCCGATCCAGTTCAACGCATATGCGGCAGCGGATGACAGCAAGGGCGTCCATTACGACCAGTACAGCGGTGAGGTCCAGCTGATCGAGGACACGCTCGAGATCCCCGCGGCGACCGGCTGTCCGACCATTCTCGGCCAGAACGTCAACGAGATCGCCAACACCCAGCTCGGCCTCCCCTCCCCGTCCGGCAACAACCTGATCCGGCTCGAGATGCGGTTCAAGGCCCCCACCCCGCACTCCGAGGACTGGATCGATCCCGAAGGTCCGGGGCACATCGACCCGGTGATCGTCAACGACACCGAGGTCACCAACTCGAGCGGCACCTACCGCTCCTGGCTGGAGAGCCTCGCGATCACCAACAACACCAGGTACGACTCCTTTGACAACTTGCTCCAGGGCGTCACCTACCAGACCGGACGCAAGGGGAATACGGTCAGGATCTCGCTGCTGGTGAAGCATGATCCCGGCCGGTCCGTGACCGGACTGAAAATCGACGACGACTGGAACGCGACCGACGACTCGGACGGCGCCACGGCGAAGGTGGTGTCCTCGATTCAACCGGTCGTCCAGGGCGGTTTCAACTACTCGCGGATCACGTTTGACTATCTTGCCCCGACTGCGGGCATGGGGGTCACCTGCCCGAACGCCGCCTCCGGCAACGGCCCCGGCACGAACCGACGGGTGACGAAGATCAGCGTCCGCGCCGTACTCGACAATGACACAGAGTCCAACTCATCACAGTCGGACATCGCGATCAGCCGGGAGGACTGCGACGCGAGCAGACCGGACGGCGCGATGTTCTACGGCTGGGAGCCGCAGGTACCGGGACCGGTGACTGCCGTGACCCCGGGAACACCCGTCACCTTCAAGTTCAGGGGAGTCGATACCGACACGATCGGGTCCCCGCTCGAGTTCGGCGGCTTCAACTTCCGTTTCCGTAACCTCGACACCGGCCAGGTCTCAAGCTTCCCGAATCCGACCTGCACGGCGTCGAACCAGGATGATCACGTTCAGACCCTGAACCTGAACGCCCCTGGCCGGGGACGCTGGGTGCTGGAGGGTGAACCGTTGAGCCATCCCGAAGGCCTGTTCGACCCCAAGAACTGCAGCCGCCGCGAGTTCGCGGACTACTGGTACTGGATCGGGGCGATCGACGTGAACTCGCCCCAGGAGCTGAGCGGAACCTACAGCCCCGAGGTCACCCTGAACGTACCCGCCCGACCGGGTGTGGACGGCTCGCTACCGATCTCGGTCGAAACCCGGGACGCGCTGGACCTGAATCCCGGTCCGTCCGCAGCACAGGGCAAGACCCAACTGATCGAGTGGGATCTCGATGGTGATGACACCAACGGGGTGGACGGTTTCGAGACGACCCGCCTTGGTGACAGCGAGACCGGCATGGGTCCGGGCCAGAACCAGAGGTTGATCGATACGTCGGAGATGGAGCCCGGGATCTATCCGGTACGGGTCCGGGTCGGTGACAATGGCGCCCTCGGTGCCGCTGACGAGATTCGCCGGACCACGGTTTCCGACACGAAAACGTACATGGTCAACACGCCGCCGTCCGCAAACGGGCTTTCGGTGACAACCGATTACGGAAAGTCGGTGGCCACCCCGCTGGTCGCCGCCGACACGAACGCGGACAGTTCGCATGACCCGCTCACCTGGACCATGATCACCCCGCCGGCCCACGGCTACCTCGCCGGTGAGTGGCCGAACCGCGTCTTCCATCCGGACAGCGGCTACTCGGGCCCGGACAGCTTCACCTACCGGGTGGATGACGGTTTCGGCGGGTCGGCAACGGCCACGGTCAGCATCACGGTCAAGGCGAAACCGGCCGATCCGGTTGACCCCGGACCCGATCCGGACAACCCGAAGCGGGATCACCTCAAAGCGTCCTTCCCGGAGGGCCGGATGAATCTGAACGAAGCAGGCGGCCCCTCCACATCCGGAGTGAAGGTCGTGGATTCAGCGGTGCCGGACCCACCGGTCGTCTTCGAGACCGACCACTGGAACAAGACGACCGGTGAGATCAACGCTCCCGCCACCGATCTGAAGTTCCCGTCGAAATCGGTTCAGATGAGCGTAACCGATCCGATTCCGCTTGATCTCGATGTGAAGATCGAGTTCGGCGCAATCGGCAACATCACCGGAAACTACAGTCAGTCGACCGGGGCGATGAAGCTGAACTTCAACGCCCACGCCCTGATCACAATCACCGCCGGTGGCGGCAACCTCCGGGTGATGACCTGTGATGTGACCCCGATTCCGCTGGCTTTCAGCTCCGCCGGAGCCGATCTGGTCGACCCGGGTGAAACCGGCAAGCGCCCGGCAAGGAACTGGAAGGCAAAGGCGTTCTCACCACCCTCCCGTGACGGGGCGATCACCAGCCTCTGGAACTCGCTGCCCGCCTCAAAGGGAATCAGCGAACCGATGGCGCCGACCGCGAGTTGCGGTGGCACGCTGGACAGCCTGATCGGTGGCAAGGGCGGCTTCTGGCTCGGTGGCAAGGTCAGCGTTGCCGGCAGCACAAACCCCGACCCGCCGAACGGAAGCACCGTGATTTTCGACGGCAAGCGGCTCCATCTTCGCCTCAAGTGCGGTCCCCAGTACCGGCCGGCATGCAACATGGTTGCCGTCCCGGTAACGGCGAAGGACCGGAAGACCGTCAGGAAAATCAAGCGCGGCAAGAAGGTGAAGCGGATCGTGAAGATCAGGAAGGGCAAGCCGATGGCCAGACCGCTCCGGAAGAAGATCAAGGCCGGCAAGTGGATCAGGGCCAGCTTCCTGATCAAGCCGCAGTACCGGGCGAAGGTGCTGGCGATGTCGAGAAAGAAGAGCAAACAGCTCTACGTCCAGCAGAAGGTGAAATCGAAGAAGCTCGGCAAGAAGAAGTTCAAGGGCAAGAAACCGCGGATCGTCTACCACCGCTACAGGGTGCGATCCGCCGGCTGATCCGAACCGGCATGACCAACGAGAAAGGCCCCTCCACGGGGCCTTTCTCTTTGCCCGGAGGGGTTGGCTCAGGCAGTGACCTGTTGCCAGAGGTGAACTGCGGCGTAGCTTCGCCACGGGGACCATCCGGCAGCACGGGCCACTGCCTCCCGGTCGCTCGGGACATTCAGAGCCCTCCGCAGCACCGCGTCACCCGGTGGAAAAGCGTCCGGGTCATCCAGCCCCCGGATCGAGAGGTATCCAGCGGTCCAGGGACCGACACCCGGGACCGCGAGCAGGCGCTTCCTCGCGGCCCCGGGGTCAACCCCCGGCCCCAACCGGAACCCGCTGGCGAAGAGTTCCGCGACCGCCTTCAGGGTCGCGGTCCGGGCCCGGGTGAGTCCGATCTGCTCCCGCAGGCGAGCGGTTGGATGGTCCAGAATCCATTCCGGCTCGGGAAAGACGGCCAGGCCACCGGGTCCCCGTCGTCCCAACGCCCGCAGGAGCCGTTCGGCGAACGTGTTGCCCGCCGCAACCGAAACCTGCTGGCCCAGAACCACCCGGACCGCGGCCTCGAAGCCATCCGGGTAGCGGACGATCCGCAGACCCGGCCGACGGCGAACGGCCGGGCCGAGCAGCGGATCGGCACCGAGGGCTGCTTCGACCGGCTCCAGGTCCCGGTCCAGGTCGAACCAGAATCTGGCGATCCGGATCAGCTCGTCGAGGACCGCACGGTCGCCATTTTCGGTGCGAAGCAGAACCCCGTCGCGGTCGAGACGAATCCTCACCGGTCGGGGCTTTCCATGCACCCTGAGCAGCCGAGCGTACTCACGACGCTCCGGATCAACGTCCTCCAGCCCGCGGATCGCGTGACGGGAGAGCGGGGCCACGTTCGCGTCCGGATCGAAAGCGCCGTTGGCTTCCAGCCGGAGTTCCACCGGAAGGGGCGGTCCGGCCACCTCAGGCCAGATCGACGGAGGCAACTGCCATCGCGGCGACGCCCTCGCCGCGGCCGATCCAGCCCATGCCCTCGTTGGTGGTCGCCTTGACCCCGACCCGGGCCGAGGTGACTTCCGAGAGCCGGTGGGTGATCTCCGCCCGATGCGGTCCGATCTTCGGCTGCTCGCAGATCACGGTCGCATCGATATTGATGATCGGGCCGCGGATCATTCCGACCACGGTCCGCAGAAGCTCGATCGAGTCCGCATCCCGCCAGGCAGGATCGGTGTCGGGGAAGAGCGTGCCGATGTCACCGAGGCCCGCCGCCCCCAGCACCGCGTCGATCACCGCGTGGGCGAGCACATCCGCATCGGAGTGCCCGGCGAGACCACGTTCATACGGAATCTCGATCCCGCCGAGGATCAGCGGCCGGTCGGCAGCGAACCGGTGGCTGTCGTACCCGATGCCGATACATATGCTCACCGGAGGCTTTCCGACCTGAGTGAGCCGAGCGGAGCGGTCCGCCGTTCCCTGCCGGAAAAGACGGCAAGCTCGTTGACCTTGTGGTCAGCCAGGAACCGGAGGGCGTCCTCGTAGCGGAAGCCGATCTGGGCCGGTTCGTGGGCGTCCGAGGAGAGGGCGAACACGGCTCTCGCATCGACGCACATCTCCATGAAGGCCGGGGCCGGATATATCTCCCCCACACCCTTCCGCAGCCCGGCGGTTGAGACTTCGACCGCGATGCCGGACTCCGCAATCGCCTCGATCGCCGGCTCGTAGAAGAACTTCGGGTCCCGGGAGGGCGTCCTTCCGGCCCGACCCCAGACCTTGACCAGATCCGGGTGGGCGAGGATGTCGAACAGGCCGGAACGGGCAGCATGGGCCAGGGTCTCGAAGTAGCGCTCCCAGATCCGGTCGGGATCGCTGCCTCCCTCCCAGACCGTGTACTCCTCGGTGTCGAGCGAACGGTCGCCGATGAAGTGGACCGAGCCGACCACGTACTCGAACGGTCGCGGTGAAAGCAGCTTGTCGAGCTTCTCTTCCGCCCCGAGGATGTAGTCGGCTTCGATCCCGAGCTTGATCGGACTGGCGGCAACCGTCTCGCAGTAGCGATCGAGGTCGTCCAGCGCCCACTCCTCCCAGAACGGGTGCTGCCAGACATCGAGCGCCTCGGTGAAGCGATACATGTGTTCGGCGCAGCCGAGGTCGGTCACTCCAACCCGTCCGGCCGCTTCGACGTAGCGGGAGATGTTCTCCGGTGTGAACTGCTCCTCGGCCCGGGCGTCGATGTCGTCTGCCCGCAGGTGGAGGTGGTAGTCGGTGATCACTGGGTCGGGGTTCATTCAGTTCTGCCTGTTCGGAATACGGGTCGGTTCGGTCGCCGGTGGACCGTTCATGCCCGCTCTCTGTGGGCCAGCATCAGGGCGGCGAACTCGAGATCGTCCGGAACCGTGACCTTGATGTTGCCGGACGGAGCCTCAACCGTGCCGACCGACCCTCCGGCAGCCTCGATCAGCGAGGCGTCATCGGTGGCGTTCTCGGGCTCGCCGGACGCCATCGCCCGCCGCAGCGAGGCGGTGCGAAAGACCTGGGGGGTCTGGACCATCCGGAGCCGGGAGCGGTCGAGGGTCGCCGTGACCGTGCCCTGCCCGTCGACCTGCTTGATCGTGTCGGTCGCCGGGGCGGCGGCGATCATCGCGTCGAACCCGGGAGAACCCTCGAGGGCAGACACACACTCATCGATCAGGTCGGGGGTGACCAGCGGCCGGGCCGCATCGTGGACCATGACCAGCTCCGACTCGACCAGTTCCAGGCCGCGGGCGACCGATTCGGAGCGAGTGGCTCCGCCGGCCACCACTTCCACCCCGTCCCGCCCGAACCGGGCCAGTTCCGTGGCCGGGGCGGCAATGATCACCGGTCCGGTCGAACCGGCCTTGCGACAGGCGTCGAGCGACCACTCGAAGAGCGGTCGCCCGGCCAGTTCGACCAGGGCTTTCGGCCGGCCGGCTCCGAACCTCTGCCCGGAGCCGGCGGCAACGATCAGGGCAGTGGCGCCCCGGATCAATCAGGCCCGCCTCTGTCAGGCGGCAGCGGCGGCAGCCACCGAAGCCTCAAAGCGCTCCTCGAGCAGGCTGTCGAGATACTCCTCGGCACCTTCCTCATCCTTGTCGAGCGCGTACATGAACTCGGATGCGAGGATCTTCTTGGCCCGGGTGTACATCTGCTTCTCACCGGTGGAGAGACCCTTTTCCATCTCGCGCAGGGCGAGGTTGCGGACCACCTCGGCCAGCTCGAAGACGTTGCCGGTCTTGATCTTTTCCTTGTTGTACTTGAACCGGCGATTCCAGTTTTTCGGCATGTCGGAAACCTCGTCCGAGAGCACCGAGATCACCTTCTTGATCTCGTCCTCGTCGATCACCCGCCGGAGTCCGGCCTCGCCGGCCTTCGCGGTCGGGACCCGGACGGTGAGGTCGTTGTGAAGGATCTTGATGGTCAGGTACTCGCGGACCTCGCCCATCAGTTCGGCATCGGCCTTTTCCATCACGACGCCGGCCCCGTGGTGGGGATAGACGACCTTGTCGCCCTCCTCAAAATCGCACACATACGGTGCCAGCTCGAGATCCTCTTCGGTGGCGCCGCTGTCTACTGCTTCTGTATCGGAAATCAGATGCTCCTTTCTCGGTGGGGAATGCCGACCCGGACGGGCCGGCCCTGGTGACGGGAAGGTCAAGCGTTCATCAAGGGGTCGATCACAACGGCGGATTCCCGTACCCGCCGCATGCCTTCACGGATCTCCTTGGCCCGGTCGGCTCCGACCCCTTCGACCGAACCGAGCTCCTGGTCGGATGCCGCAAGGGCCTCTTCGAGACTGCCGAAGCGCCGCACGATCTTCTGGACGACCAGCCGCGGCAGCCGCGGAACCTGCCCCAGCAGGCGGTAGCCCCGAGGCTCGACCTGAAAGTCGAGGGTGTTCACCTTGCGGTCGTAGCCCAGCACCTCGGCCAGACGACCGAAGTCGATCACGTCCTGGTGGGAGAGTCCGGAGATCGCCTCGGTCATGTACTGGAAGGACTCTTCGCTGTCCTCGAGTGCGTAGTCCCGGATCAGCGCCATCCGTTCGGCGCTCACCCCGAGCATCGCCTCCTCCAGCTGCATCTCGATCAGGCGGCCCTCGTTGCCGAGCTCGACGATGTAGCGCTCCACCTCGGCGGCCATCCGGGAAACCAGTTCGGAACGTTGAAGTACCGCCAGGGCGTCGTAGAGAACCGCCCGTCCGCTGAACTCGGAGCGAGTGAGCCGCTGGGAGAGCTCGTCCAGACGGAACCGGTACCGGTTCAGGGTGGCCAGCGCCTGGTTCGACTTGGCGAGCACGGTGGGGATGTCCTGGAGGATGTACTTGATCCCGTCCAGGTAGAGCGAAACCACGTCGCGGCGCTCCGAGATCGCGACGACCAGCGCATCAACCTGTTTGGCGATGCGTTCGGCGGTGCGGTGGCGGGTGCCGGTTTCACCCGAGTGGATGGTCGGATCGGGCATCATCTGCACGTTCGCCCAGGTGATCCGGCGGGCATCCGGGCTGACCAGGATCGCACCATCCATCTTTGCCACCTGGTAGAGCATCGCCGGCGAGTAGTCGACGTCGATCCGAATCCCGCCGGAGAGCATGAAGGCGAGGTCTTCGGTCTCGCCGAAAACGATCAGCCCACCGGTGCTGGCGTGAACGATGTTGTCGATGCCCTCGCGCAGCGCGGTTCCGGGGGCAACCGCGTCGAGAGCCCGAAGCAGCCTTGGATCAGGACGTTCAGAAAATAGAGCCAGATCACTTTCGACTGCCAAAGACATCCCCTGCATTATGCCAGATTCCGCTTGTCTATGCGGTCTGAGGGTCTTTTGGGTGCCTGTTTGCGCCGCTTCGGGGATCGGCCCGCGATCAGGCCGCAGCGGCGTCCCGGGCGGGGCCGGTGGACTGAAACGACCGGCCGATCGCCTCCCGAATCGTGGTACAGCCGGTGGCCCCCCGAACCGGGTCAGCTCCGGCCGGCACCACCACCGGTCCCAGACCGAACTTGACCGCTTCCCCGACCCTTCGATCGGCGTGCGCCACCTGGCGCAGGTCCCCGGTCAGCCCCAGCTCACCGAAACAGGCCAGAGGTCTGCCCCCGGCTCCGGCCAGCGGCTCACCCCGCTGCGCCGACGCGACCGCCAGCGCCACGGCGAGATCGGCCCCCGGTTCGTCGACCCGGACCCCGCCGATCACGTTGACGAAGACGTCGGCGCTGCCCAGCCCGAGCCGGGCGTGGCGGGCGAGCACCGCGAGGACCATGTTGAGCCGGTTGCGGTCGATCCCGTTGACCACCCGCCTGGGGATCTCGAGTTCGCTGGGTGAAACCAGCGCCTGAACCTCGACCAGCACCGGCCGGGTCCCTTCCATCGAGGCCAGCACCACCGAGCCGAGCGCACCGGTCGCCTCCTCGACGAAACGGGCCGACGGATCGAGCACCTCGGCCAGCCCCCCGGCCCGCATCTCGAACACGCCGACCTCGCTGGTCGCGCCGAACCGGTTCTTGATCGCCCGCAGGACCCGCCAGGTCCGTTCCCGCTCGCCCTCAAACTGCAACACACAGTCGACCAGGTGCTCCAGCACCCGTGGTCCGGCCAGCCCTCCCTCCTTGTTTACGTGGCCAACCAGGATCGTCGCCACATCGAGCCGCTTCGCCTGCTCGGCCAGGGCGTTCGCGCACTCCCGGACCTGCCCGACCGAGCCGGGCGATCCGCTCAGGTCGGGGCTGTGCAGAGTCTGGATCGAGTCGATCACGCAGACCTCGGGGCGCTCGGTCTCGATCGTGGCGAGGACCGTTTCGAGCGAACTCTCGGCGATCGCGGGTACCTCCAGGGCGGCCGGCCCCAGCCGCTCGGCCCGAAGCCGGATCTGGGCGGCAGACTCCTCACCGGACACGTAGAGCGTCCGACGTCCGTCGGCAGAGAGGTTCGCCATCGCCATTCCGGTCAGGGTGCTCTTGCCGATCCCGGGAGAACCGCCGAGCAGGACCAGTGACCCGGGCACGATTCCGCCTCCGAGAACCCGGTCGAGCTCGCCGATACCGGTTGCCAGACGGTCCACTCCCGCCGCCTCGACCGCCTTCAGGGGAACCGGCTTCGCGGCCGCGCCGGCCCGGCCGACGCCGGAACCCCCGGGTTTCGCCGCTGCCGCGGGCCGCGGGTTGACCCGCTCGACCAGGGTGTTCCACTCCCCGCAGTCGGGGCAGCGTCCCGACCAGGCCGGGGCCACGTGGCCACAGCTCTGGCAGACATGTCTCGACCGGATCTTCGCCATCTCGCTTCAGGTTAAGGCCGGGGCAGGACGAACTCGCCCCCGGGACCGGCCCGCGACCAAACCGGCTGCGACCTCAATATCCTCTCCGGCATGACTTTCTGGACCATTCTGGTGTTCCTGCACGCGATCGGATGGGCGACCTTCCTCGGCGGTCAGATCATGCTCGGCTTCATGGTTGTCCCGGCCCTGAGGAACGACGACCCGGAGGGCCTCCGGAAGATCGCCCGCAGTTTCGGTGTCGCTTCCCTGATCGCCCTCGGCCTGCTGATCCTCACCGGGATGATGCTCGCCTCCCACTTCCACCTGTGGAGCTACGGCCCCTTCCACGTGAAGATGGCTCTGGCGACGCTCACCGTGATCGCGGTCCTGGTCCACCTGAAGTGGGCCAACGCCCACTGGCTGATGGGGCTCGTGTTCCTGCTCACGCTGGCGACCGTGTACTCCGGCATCAACCTGATGCACTGAGATGACCGGCGACAAGAGTCCGGCTCCGGCCGCCGAAATCCGTTTCCTCAACCTGATCGCGATCGTCGCGATCATCGACGTCCTGCTGCTGATCCCGCTGGTCTGGGCCTCACGCTGGTTTGCCCACAAGGAGGACCTCGTGGGCATCCTCGGACCGCTCCACGGGATGCTGTTCATCGTGCTGATCGGCCTCTGCGCCTGGGGTGCAAACAGGCGCTGGTGGGGTTGGTGGTTTCCCCTGATCACGGTGGTCACCTTCGGACCGCCCGGTTCGCTGATCGGCGACTTCATCATTCGGCGGCAGCTCCGGCTGGCTGATCCGGCCGAAAGCGGCACCGAGTGACCGCGCTGGAGGACGTCACCTGGCAGCTCGACGATCTGCTCGAGGGCGAGCCGGGCGAAACCCCGGAGGACCGGGTAGACGCGTTGCTGGAGGAGGCAGCACGAGCCTCGGAGAAGTTCGCCGAGGCCTACGAGGGGCAGGTCGCCGGGCTCGACGGGCCGGGGCTGATCGTGGCGATGACCAAACTCGCGGACATCTCGGACCGGGTCGGCCGCGCCCTGAACTACGCCCATCTGCGATTTGCCGCCGATACCGCCGACCCGGCCAACGGCGCCCTCCTTCAGAGCTCCTCGGAACGGGCCACCAGGATCCAGACCGGGCTGCTCTTCTTCGACCTTGAGTGGGCGGCGCTGGACGACGAATCGGCAGAGCGGCTGCTGGCGACGCCGGGACTCGAGTTCGCCTCGCACCACCTCGAGACCGAGCGCCGCTACCGGGACCACCTGCTTTCGGCCCCGGAGGAACGAATCGCGACCGAACTCTCGGTCACCGGGGCGGGCGCCTGGAGCCGGCTGTTCGACGAGTTGACCGCCGCGATCCGGATCGACCTGCCGGACGGCGAGGAGCCGGTCAGCCTCGACATCGCCCTGGCGAAACTCCACGACCCCGACCGGGAGGTCCGCCGCCAGACCGCGGAGGCCGTCACCCTCGGACTCGAACCGGGTCTGCGAACCCGGGCATACGTCTTCAACACCCTGCTCCAGGACAAGGCGATCAAGGACCGCCTGCGCTCCTACCCGCACTGGCTGGCCGGGCGGAACCTCTCGAATGAGGCTTCCGACGAATCGGTCCGGGCGCTGATCGAGGCGGTCAAGGGTCGCTACGACCTGGCCCGTGACTGGTACCGGACCAAGGCGGAGCTGCTCGGGATCGAGCGCCTGGCCGACTACGACCGGATGGCCGCGATCGCCAGCGACGATGTCGAGATCGGCTGGGACCAGGGACGCGAGACCGTCCAGTCCGCCTTTGACTCGCTCGCGCCCGAAGCGGGAGCGGTGGTGGGCCGGTTCTTCGAACAGGGCTGGATCGACGCACCGCCCGGGCCGAACAAGCGGGGGGGCGCCTTCTCCGCCTCGACCGTGCCGGCGGTGCATCCGTACGTGATGCTGAACTACACGGGCCGCCGCCGGGACGTCCTCACCCTCGCCCACGAACTCGGCCACGGGCTGCATCAGGCGCTCGCCGCCCGGCAGGGGATCTTCCATCAGGACACTCCCCTGACCGTCGCCGAAACCGCCTCGGTGTTCGCCGAGGAACTCGTTTTCGGCCGGTTGCTGGCTGCCGAGGAGGATCCCGCCGCCCGGCTCGGGCTGCTTTCCGAGGCGGTTGAAGGGCAGATCGCAACCGTGTTCCGCCAGGTGGCGATGAACCAGTTCGAGGATCGGGTCCACACCACCCGTCGGGAAGCAGGCGAGATCTCGGTGGAACGCTTCGGCGAGCTCTGGGCCGAAACCCAGACCGAACTGCTCGGGGACTCGGTCGAGGTGACCGACGGCTACCGCACCTGGTGGTCCTACGTTCCGCACTTCATCGGTTCTCCGGGCTACGTCTACGCCTACGCCTACGGCCAGCTGCTGGCCCTCTCGGTCTACCGGATCTACGAGGAGCGGGGTGACGAGATCGTGCCCGGCTATCTCGAGATGCTGGCTGCCGGCGGATCGCGATCCCCGGAGGAGCTTGGGACCCTGGTCGGGGTAGACCTGACCGACCCGGCTTTCTGGGACCGCGGTCTCGACCTGGTCGCGGGCCAGATCGAGGCCGCCCAGGCTGCCGCCCGAGAGGTGATCGCCACCAGCAACGGCTGACCCCGGTTTCACCGCTCGAGGATCGGCCGGAAAACGATCGGGGACGGCAACCTGAAAGAGTCGGAGGGGTGGAAACCGGCGACAATCTGAACCGTGAGCTCACCGGGATCACACCTGGCCGGCTCAGACAGCGGACCAGCGCCAAGTGGACCCGCTACCCGGACGATGTGCTGCCGGCCTGGGTCGCGGAGATGGACTTTCCGCTCGCCGACCCGGTCCGCCAGGCCCTGACCGAAGCGATCGAGCTGGGAGACTGCGGTTACGCCTCACCGGCCGAGTCCGGCCTGGCCGAAGCCTTCGCCGGATTCGCCAAACGCCGGCTGGACTGGCCGGTCGACCCGGACTCGGTCACGACCTCTCCCGATGTGGTCGGGGCGATCATCTCGCTGCTGAAGGTGCTGGTGCCGCCCGGCGGACCGGTCGCGATCAACCCACCCGTCTACCACCCCTTCTTCACGGTTGCCGCCGAGGCCGGGCGCGACCTGGTCGAGGTGCCGCTCCTCGAAGGGCACCGGCTTGATCCGGAAGCGATCGACGCCGCCTTCGCCGGCGGCGTGAAGGCCCTGATTCTCTGCAACCCGCACAACCCGACCGGCCGGACCGCCCGGCCGGTCGAGCTGGAAGCGATCGCCGAGTCCGCCCTCCGTCACGGCGCCTGGGTGATCTCCGACGAGATTCACGCCCCCCTGACCCTGCCCGGGGCCGTCCACACTCCCTTCCTCACGCTCTCGGAGGCGGCCGCCGAACGCGGAATCGCCTTGATCTCCGCGTCCAAGACGTTCAACATCGCCGGTCTGATGTGCGCCGAGATCGTCACCGCCTCGGACTCGGCTGCGGCAGCGGTGGCCAGACTGCCGTCCGGTGCCACCCACTGCGGCCATCTCGGGGTGATCGGCTCCACCACCGCCTTCCGGGACGGTGACCGCTGGCTGGACGACGTGCTGGCGGTCATCGACCACAACCGCAACCTGCTCGCCGACCTGCTGACGGAAAGGCTGCCGGAGGCCGGCTACCGTCCCCCGGAGGCCGGCTACCTGGCCTGGCTCGATCTTCGGGACGCCGGCCTCGGCGACGACCCGTCGGTGCCGATCCTCGAACGGGGCCGACTGGCGCTGAGCCCCGGGCCGGAGTTCGGCCGGGAGGGGCGAGGGTTTGCCCGGCTCAACTTCGGCACCACCCCGGACCTGCTCGAACAGGCGGTTGACCGGATCGGCAGGGCGGTACACCGTGCCTGACCACCCCGATGCGGCCACCGCTTTCCGGGAGGCACTCCGGGCCGAGTCCCGCCGCTGGTTCGATGCGACCCTGCGGGAAACGGGGCCGCTCGCCCTGTTCGACACCCACACCCATATCGGCCAGAACGATCCGGACGGCTTCACCCAGGCCCCGGAGGAGCTGCTGGGGGCACTCGACCGGGCCGACGGTGCCCGGGCGATCACCTTCCCGATGTGCGAGCCGGACGGTTACGGCCCGGCCAACGATGCGGTCCGGGCCGTCGCCGACAACTCCGGTGGGCGGCTGGCCTGGTTCTGCCGGGTGAATCCTCACTCTGACCCGGTCGCCGAGGCCCGCCGCTGCCTCGACCTCGGCGCCGCCGGAATCAAACTGCACCCGCGGGCAGAGCAGTTCGGCCTGGGCCAACCGTCCGTCGAGCGGCTGGTCGCGCTGGCCGACGAGCGACAGGTGCCGGTCCTGATTCACGCCGGTCGCGGAATCCCGGCGCTCGGCCGGGACACCGTTGATCTGGCCTCCCGATATCGGGAGGCGAAACTGATCCTCGCCCACGCGGCGGTCAGCGACCTCGCCTGGCTGACACCGCTGATCCGGGATCTGCCGAATCTCTTCATCGACACCTCCTGGTGGAACCCGGCCGATCTGCTCGCCCTGTTTGCCCTGGTGCCCCCGGGTCAGATCCTGTGGGCCAGCGACTCTCCCTACGGCGACCCGGTCGCCTCGGCCGCCCTTCAGCTGCGACTCGCGCTTACCGCCGGGCTGGACCGCGAGCGGATCACCTTGATCACCGGTGGCCAGATCGAACGAATTCTGACCGGTGAGGAACCGGTCGATCTCGGCCCACCTCCGGGCGAGCCCGGACGGCTGAGTCTCGAGCTGGAACGGATCTGTTCACACCTGCTGGACGCGATCGGCCGGGCGCTGGCCGAAGGCGACCCGACCGAACCGGTGGAACTGGCCCGGCTTGCATGCGAAACCAGGGGGGAACACGCAGCAGTCTGCTCCGAGATCAGACATCTCCTGTCCCTCTACGAAACCCATCGGGCGGCACCCTGGCGCGGACATGTTTTCAGTGGCGGGATGCAGTTTCTGATCATGGCCCTGTTCGTCGCCCGCAGCCCGGATGTCGCTCTTCCCTGAGTTAAGGCGACGCAAAACCTGCTCTGCGAAACTGGGTCGGTGCGTCTTCGCCACATCCTCACCGCGATCTCCTCGATCTTCTGCCTGGCCGCGCTGCTCATGCCGGTTGTGGCGTCCGCCAGGAGCAGCAAGACCCGTCCGGTCGGGTGGGGTCCGCGCAGCTCGAAAGCGGCGGCGAAGCTGGTCACCCGCAACCGGTGGGAACCACGGCCGGCCAACCGCAAGGCCAACCACCGGGTGCCCTCGACGAAGCTCCTGCTCCGCTGGCGACGAAGCAGCGAGATGCCCTACCGGCGGTTCGTCGACGGCCGCTTCCGCGGAACCACCGACGAGATCATCCAGTGGGCATCCCTCAAGTGGGGGATCAACACCGAAACGATGCGGGCGGTGGCGACGGTCGAGTCCTGGTGGGAGATGTCCACCCTCGGCGACAACGGCGACTCCTTCGGCCTGTTTCAGGTGCGACGCCCGTACCACTGCAAGGCCGGCTGCGAGATCGCCCGCTACTACACCGCTTTCAACGCCGACTACTACGGGGCGATCATCCGTTCCTACTACGACGGCAAACAGACCTGGCTGAACACGGTCGAGGGCAACGGCCGTCCCTACCGGGCCGGTGACCTGGTCGGCAGCATGGGCGCCTGGTACTCCGGTCGCTGGTACAGCACCGAACGCCCGATCGAGCCTTACATCACGGCGATCCGGCATCGCCGGGCCGAGAAGACCTGGCGCCAGCCCTACTTCGTAGGTCGCTAGGTCTGTCCCGTTACGTCTTTGCGGCGGCCTGTCGGCGGCGCCAGGCGATCACCTGGGCGAGAATCACGGTGCTGATCGCGACCAGGAACATGATCGTCGCGACCACGTTGACCTGCGGCGGAACGCCCCGGCGGGCCGCCCCCCAGATGAACACCGGGAAGGTCACATCGGAACCGGCGGTGAAGTTGGTGATGATGAAGTCGTCGAACGAAAGCGCGAAGGAGATCAGCGCCGCGGCGGCGATTCCGGGCAGCACCAGGGGCAGAGTCACCCGGCGGAAGGTCCTCCACCTGGTCGCGTAGAGGTCCTGGGCCGCCTCTTCCAGATCGTCATCCATCCCGGCCAGCCTGGCCCTGACCGTAACCACCACAAAGCTGAGACAGAACATCACGTGGGCCAGCAGGATGGTGGTGAACCCGAGCTCCATCTTGAGGTTGACGAACAGGGTGAGCAGCGAGGCCCCGAGTACCACCTCCGGCATGGTCATCGGCAGCAGGACCATCACGTTGGTCACCGAGCGTCCCCTGAACCGGTAGCGGATCAGGGCGAAGGCCATCAAAGTCCCGAGGATGGTCGCGATCAGGGTGGCGAGCAGGGCGATCTTGAGCGAGAGCGCGACCCCGCCGCACATCCCCTCGACCCCGCAGAGGTTGGTCCAGTTGTCGGTGGTGAAGCCGCTCCAGGTGAAGTTGTAGCGGCCGGCCGGATTGTTGAACGAGAACCCGATCACCACCGCGATCGGCAGCATCATGAAGGCGAGGGTTCCCATTCCGGCAACCACGACCAGGTTACGGCCGATGAAGGAGCGGATACGGGCGGTGGTGCTCACATCAGCTCCTCGGATGCAGTTCGGCGCACGTAGATCGAGACCGGCACGATGATCAGGATCATCAGGATCACCGAGAGGGCCGCCGCCATCGGGTAGTCGAGCACCCGCAGGAACTGGCTGTCGATCACGTTGCCGACCATCAGACTGGACGAGTTGCCGAGCAACTGGGCGTTGATGAAGTCACCGGCGGCCGGGATGAAGCAGAGCAGGGTACCGGCGACCACCCCCGGTAGAGAAAGCGGAAAGGTGACCCGCCGGAAGGCCCGCGAGCTGGAGGCGTACAGGTCCTGGGCGGCGTCCAGCATCCGGATGTCGAAGCGGTCGAGGCTGAGGAAGATCGGCAGGACCATGAAGGGAAGGAAGTTGTAGGTCAGGCCGGCGACGACCGCCACCGGGGTGGCAAGCAGGTGGTCGGTCGGGCCGAGGATGCCGATGCCGCGCAGCACACTCACCACGATTCCGGTGTCGGAGAGGATCGAGCTCCAGGCGATCGTCCGCACCAGGAAACTGGCGAAAAACGGCGCCACCACCAGAGTGACCAGGACGTACTTGAACCGGCCCGACCGGAGCGCGATCGTGTAGGCGAGCGGATACCCGATCACCAGCGCCAGCACCGTGGCAATCCCCGAGTAGAGGAAGGATCGGACGAACCAGGCCCCGTAATCCCCCAGTGCCGTGGCGAAGTTCCCGAACTCCCAGGTGAGGGTGTAGCCGGTGGTGAAGGTGCCGCTTTGCAGCGACATCTGGATCAGCGTGACCAGCGGGATCACGAAGAAGAAGGCCAGCCAGGCCATCCCCGGCAGCAGGAGCAGGTAGGCGACGCTGGGAAGCTGACGCTTCCGGGTCACGAATCCGTCCCGATGCGCATGTGAACGTCGCCAGGCTGAACCGCCCCGGCATCGGAATCCGAATCCGCACCGGGTTCGAGGGCAAAGGTGTGTTCCGGCTCCCAGTGCAGCCGCACCCGATCGCCGACCGTGAGCCGCGCGCCGGTGGCCAGGTTCTGGGCGAACGCCACCACCTCCTGTCCGGTTCCGAGCCGCACCTGGAACTGGGTGCCGATCCCGGTGAACGCATCGCCCACGATCTCGCCGTCGAGCACATTGTGGCCCTCCGGGGCCGATTCGCCGTCAGCGATGACGTGAAGCTTCTCGGGACGAACCCCGACCCGGATTTCAGCGTCCGAAGCGAGATTGCGGGAGGCGGGAACGATCAGGTCCCGTCCGTTCACGTTGACCACGACCGCCTCGCCCTTCTGCCCGGTGATCCTTCCGGGAAGCAGATTGGAAACGCCGAGGAAGTTGGCGACGAAGGCGGTCCGGGGATGCTCGTAGAGATCCACCGGACTTCCCATCTGCACGATTCTCCCCTCGTTCATCACCGCGATCGTGTCGGCCATGGTCATGGCCTCCTCCTGATCGTGGGTGACGTGGACAAAGGTGAGCCCGAGGTCGGTCTGGATCCCCTTGAGCTCCAGTTGCATCTGGTGCCGCAGCTTCAGGTCGAGAGCGCCGAGCGGCTCGTCCAGCAGCAGCACCTGGGGCCGGTTGACCAGGGCCCGGGCCAGGGCCACCCGCTGCTGCTGACCGCCGGAAAGCTGGCTCGGCTTGCGGTCACCGAACTGCTCCAGCTCGACCAGCCGGAGCATCTCCGCCACCTTCTCCTTGATCTGCTTCTGTCGGCGTTCCTTCAGTCCAAAGGCCACGTTGTCGGCGATGGTCAGGTGGGGGAACAGCGCGTAGCTCTGGAACACCGTGTTCAGCGGGCGCTTGAACGCCCGGTCGTGGGTGATGTCGTTGCCGTCGAGCACGATCCGGCCGGCGTCCGGCCGTTCCAGCCCGGCCACCATCCGCAGCGTGGTCGTCTTGCCGCAGCCGGAGGCCCCAAGCATCGCGAAGAACGACCCCTGCGGGATCTCGACGCTGAGATCATCGACAACCGTGTTGTCCCCGAACCGCTTGGTCAGGTTCAGCAGCTCGAGTTTTCCGGCGGTCATGTGGCTCTGGCCTAAAGGCCGATCGTCCGCTCGAACTCGGACTGGTACTTGGCCGCCTGTTCGATGCTGAGCGGCATGTACCCGTGCATCTTGTCCATCGATGCCTTGTCGGGGAAGATCAGCTGGTTGTCGACCAGGCTCGGATCGATCTTCTTCATCGCCTCCTGGGCACCCTCCACCGGGCAGAAGGCGTTGACGTAGGAGGCAACCTGGGCGGCCACCTTGGGCTCGTAGTAGTAGTTGATCAGCTCGGTTGCCCCGACCGTGTTGGGTGCCTTGCTCGGAATCATCAGCACGTCTTCCAGCAGCATCGCCCCGGTGTCGGGAATGAAGAACTTGATCTTCGGGTTGTCCCGGTTGAGCTGCACCACGTCGCCGGCCCAGGCGAAGCAGGCCGCGATGTTGCCCTGGGCGAGGTCCGGGGCGTAGTCGTTGCCGGTGAACCGCCGAAGCTGGCCGGAGTCGAGCGCCTTGGTGATGTCGTCGAGTGCCTGGTTGAACTGCTCCTCGGTGAAATCGCTCGGGTTGGCCCCGTTGTTCAGCATCAGCAGGCCGGTGGTCTCCCGCAGCTCGCTGAGCAGAGCCACCTTGCCCTTGAGGTCGGGCGCGGTCAGCAACTCGTCCACCGAGGTGATGTCCCGGCCGGTGACCGAGGTGTTGACCGCGATCCCGGCGATCCAGCCCTGCCAGGCCAGCGAGAACTTGCGGTCCGGATCGAACGGCGGATGGGCGAAGGCGGGCAGCAGGTTCTTCGAGTTCGGGATCTTGTCGAAGTTGAGTGGCTGGACCCAGTTCAGTTCGATCATCCGGCCACCCATCCAGTCGGTCGGGCTGACCAGGGAGGCCGGAATGCCCTGACCGCTCTTCATCAACGGCTGGATCTTGGCGAACCACTCATCGTTGCTGTTGATCTCGGCGACGTACTTGACGTTGATCCCGGTCTGTTTCTTGAACTGGGCCAGGCTGGGGATGTTCCCCTTCGAGTCGGTGTCGACCGAAAGCGGCCAGTTCGCCCAGGTGAGCTGCTTGGAGGAGGTGTTGGTCATCTCGGCCGCTCCGCCCCCGCCCCCGCTGGTGTCGGTGCCGCAGGCCGCGAGGAAGGATCCTGCCGCGGTCATGCCGAACCCGGCCATCGCCGCGTTCCTCAGGAACTGCCGCCGACCCATTCCGGGGCCGCTCTCGCTGAGCAGACGCTCCAGCGCTTTCCGTGGGTCGGGCTCTCTCGCCGCCATTCGCTCTCTCCTCGGGTTGCCGATCGGTCGAAAGACGAATCTCCGCGAACCGGTGGGAGACCTCTCGGACCCCTCCTCGCCTCTCTCGAAGATCAGTATAGGCCGGTCCGGAGGACCGAACCAGAATTACGAAACGTCGAAAGGCGGGCGGAAGAGTTCACGCTTCGACCGGGGGCCACCCGATTCTGTGGTGGTCGCCTCAGCCGGCGGCGGATTCAGCGGTGCCGCCGGAACCGGAGGCGGGCTCGTCCGGGCGGGACGGAGCAGGCGGAGCGGTCGGGCCGGCAACTCCGACCTTCTCGGGCTCGTCGGCCTCGGACTTCTTCGCCTTCTTCTTCCGCGGCTTGGTGATCTTCATCTTCAGCGGATGGTCCTCGTCACCGGACTTGTCGAGCTTGACGGTGACCAGGGAGCCGGAAACCGAGTCTCCGCCGCCGGCCTTCAGGACCTCGTCGGCCAGCGGATCCTCGATGTAGCGCTGGATCGCCCGGCGGAGCGGACGGGCGCCCATGGCCGGATCCCAGCCCTTCTCGACCAGCAGGTCCTTGGCGTCGTCATCCAGCTCAAGCATCAGCTCGTGCTCGGCCACCTGGACCCGGACCCGGCCGATCATCAGTTCGACGATCTCCCGGACCTGTTCGCGATCCAGTTTGTGGAACACGATCACTTCGTCAATCCGGTTGAGGAACTCGGGACGGAACACCTTGCGGAGCTCGCCCATGATCCGGCCCTTCATGTCGTCGTACGAAATCCCGGTCTCGTCCGACACGGTGAAACCGATGCCCTGGTTCCTGGCGATCTCGCCGGCCCCGATGTTCGAGGTCATGATGATGATCGAGTTGCGGAAGTCCACGGTGCGACCCTGGGAGTCGGTCAGGCGGCCGTCCTCGAGGATCTGAAGCAGGATGTTGAACACATCCGGGTGAGCCTTCTCGATCTCGTCCAGCAGCAGCACCGAGTAGGGCTTGCGCCGGACGGCCTCGGTCAGCTGGCCGCCCTCGTCGTAGCCGACGTAGCCGGGCGGTGAACCGACCAGACGACTGACCGCATGCTTCTCCATGTACTCGGACATGTCGATCCGGACCATCGATTCCTCGTCCCCGAACAGGAACTCGGCAAGGGTGCGGGCCAGCTCGGTCTTGCCGACCCCGGATGGGCCGAGGAAGACGAACGAACCGGCCGGACGCTTCGGATCCTTGATTCCGGCCCGAGAGCGGCGGATCGCCTTGGAGACTGCCTCGATCGCCGCTTCCTGGCCGATCACCCGCTTGTGCAGCTCGCCCTCCATCTGGATCAGGCGCTTGGATTCGGCCTCGGTCAGCTTGAAGACGGGGATCCCGGTCCACATCGAGACGATGTCGGCGATCTCGTCCTCGCCCAGCACCGGACGCTCGGCGTCTTCGCCTTCGGCCCACTCCTCTTCCAGCTCCCGCTTGCGGGCGGTGAGCTGGCGCTCGGTGTCGCGAAGGTTTGCCGCCTTCTCGAACTCCTGGGCCTCGATCGCGGCTTCCTTCTCACGGCGGGCCTCCTCGATCTCGTCTTCGAGATCACGGTAGACCGGCGGCGAGGACATCGACTTGATCCGCATCCGGGAGGCGGCTTCATCGATCAGATCGATCGCCTTGTCCGGCAGGAAGCGTTCCGAGATGTAGCGGTCAGCCAGTTCGGCCGCGGCCTCCAGAGCCTCGTCCGAGATCTGGACCCGATGGTGCTGCTCGTAGCGTTCGCGCAGTCCCTCGAGGATCTTCACGGTCTGTTCCGGGGTGGGCTGATCCACCTTGATCTGCTGGAAGCGCCGCTCAAGGGCGGAGTCGCGTTCGAGGTACTTGCGGTACTCGTCGAGAGTGGTCGCACCGATCGTCTGGATCTCGCCCCGGGCCAGGGCCGGCTTCAGGATCGAGGCGGCGTCGATCGCCCCCTCGGCCGCTCCGGCGCCGACCAGGTTGTGGATCTCGTCGATGAAGAGAACGATGTCGCCACGCTGGGCGATCTCCTTCATCACCTTCTTCAGGCGCTCCTCGAACTCGCCGCGGTACTTCGACCCGGCGACCAGGGCGGCCAGGTCCAGGGTGTAGATCTGCTTGTTGCGGAGCATCTCCGGCACTTCGCCGTTGATGATCCGGGCGGCCAGCCCCTCGACCACCGCGGTCTTGCCGACCCCGGGTTCACCGAGCAGCACCGGATTGTTCTTGGTCCGGCGGGAGAGGATCTGCATGATCCTCTCGATCTCGATCTCACGGCCAACCACCGGGTCGAGCTTGCCGTCCTCGGCCAGCTTGGTCAGGTTTCGACCGAACTGGTCAAGCAGCTTGGATGACTTCTTGCCGGCGGGGGCGCTGCCCTCGGCCGGCCCCGAACCGGCACTCTGGCTCTGGCCGGGTCGACGGCCACCGGGGCCGGAAAGCATGCGGATCACCTCGCCCCGGATCTTGTCCGAGTCGGCGTCGAAATCGAGCAGGATACGAGCGGCAACGCCCTCGTTCTCACGCACCAGGCCGAGCAGGATGTGCTCGGTGCCGATGTAGTTGTGGCCGAGGCTGAGTGCCTCCCGCAGAGCGAGTTCAAGCACCTTCTTGGCCCGCGGGGTGAACGGGATCTGGCCGGAGGTGACCTCCTCGCCGGACCCGACGATCCGGACCACCTGGGCCCGCACCCGCTCGACCGTGATCTCGAGCGACTCCAGCACCCGGGCGGCCAGGCCTTCCTCCTCACGGAGCAGGCCGAGCAGGATGTGTTCGGTGCCGATGTAGTTGTGCTTGAGCGACCGTGCCTCTTCCTGGGCCAGGACGACTACTTGACGGGCGCGCTCTGTGAATCTCTCGAACAAGGTGCTCTGTTACCTCAAACCTCGGTGGTTGGTTGAGTATCGGTCATCGGTCGGCGGTTTGTGAGGACGGTCCATCGCCGGCTGCCCCATCACGGTCCGGTCTGTTCTCCGGTCTGCGCGATCTGACCTCCGGTTGTCGGGTACGGGCGAATAGCCAAGTATAACGAGCGCCTCCCGCCGCCACCCGGGGCCACATCCGGGTGGATCGACCCGCCCGCACCGCCTGACCGGGACTGCGAGCTGGCCGGACCAGGGGCGAATCGAGGGCGGGAACTGAACCGGCATCCGGGCGGCAGCAGGCGACGGATCACCGCTACCGGAGGGCGGCTCCGAGGGCGTGGGCGAGGGCTGCGGCGGCAAGACCGAGAGCCAGGGGCAGGGCGAGATTGAGAACGGCGGCAGCCGGCCCGCGCTCTCCTGCCAATCGGTCGGTGGCGAGAATCCAGCCGGAGAAGGTCGTGTAGGAGCCGAGCGCTGCGGTGCCGAGCAGAACCCGGAGCGACTGATCGGGAGCGAGCCCGACCACGAACCCGAGAGCCAGGGCACCGGAGAGGTTCACCACGGTCGTGCCCCAGGGCAACCGGCGGCCGAGACGTCCGGTCACGGCCGACTCGACCAGCCAGCGGCAGACTGCACCGCAGCCTCCGGCCAGCCCGACACCGATCCAGAGCCAGACCGTCATGCCTCCACCCGTCGGCCAGGGTCGCGGCGGGCAAGTCTGACCGCCAGGAGGAAGAGACCGACCCCGGCGAGCAGCGAGATCCCGGCGTAGGCCGTGGCCAACCCCGTGTGCCCCGCCTCGATCAGATCGAGCAGCTCAATCTGAAGGGTCGAAAAGGTGGTGAGACCACCGCAGAAACCGGTGATCAGCAGCGGGTGCCGACCGCCGTGGTAGCCGTCGGCCAGGCGGGTGACGAACCAGCCGGCGAGGAATGCCCCGAGCAGGTTCGCGACCAGAGTCGGCCACGGCCAGCTTCCCGGGATGACCGGGAGGGCCTCGGTCAGCAGCACCCGAAGAAGCGTTCCGGCCGCTCCCCCGACAAAGACGGCACTCGCCTCCCGCCTCATCGCCCGGCTCCACCCAACTCAAGCGCCAGCCGGTGGCCCGCGTCCCGGATCGTTCCCCCGGTGCCGGCCTCGACAGCCCGGATCAGTCCCAGCCGATCGATCTCCTGCGACCCGAGGTCGAGCTCCCCCACCACCGCCGCGGCCGGAAGGCCGGCGGACGCGGCGCGGGCGGCGACCACCGCCACCGCCTTGCCACCTGCGGTCTGTGCGTCCAGCCGCCCCTCTCCGGTAATCACCGCTTCGCAGCCCGCCAGGATCCGGTCGAAACCGATTGCGTCGAGAACCAGGTCGGCCCCGGCCACGAGCTCGGCATCGAGGCAGGCCCAGAGCCCTCCCGACACGCCGCCGCCACATCCGGTGCGGACCCGGCCGCGAGGATCGCGGGGAAAGGAACCGGCCAGGCGATCGAGCCTCACCTCCAGCTCCCGGACCTGGCCGGGGTCGGCGCCCTTCTGGGGAGCGAAGACGGGGGCTGCCTGCTCGAAGGCGTGCTCAACGTCGCAGGCAACCGTGATCCGGGGCCTGACCCCCGCTCCCTCCAGCACCTCGAGCAGACCCCGGCCGCCGTCGGTGGATGCGCTGCCACCCGGGGCGAAGATGATCTCCCCGGCCCCCCTCTCTACCGCCGCGGCGATCAGCATCCCCCCGCCCCGGGAGGTTGCCGCGAGGGGATCGAGCCGGTCCGGGTCGGTTCCTCCAAGTCCGGCGACCTCGGCCAGTTCGACCACGGCCCGGGAGCCGTCGCCGACCAGGGCGAAGCGACCGGTGGCCGGGTTGCCGAGGACGTCCGCGGATGGTGCCTCCACCCAGGCGCCTCCGAGCGCCGACATCAATGCGTCTGCGGTCCCATCCCCACCGTCGGCGACCGGCAACTCGACCGCCTCCGCCCCGGTTTCGCGAATCCCGTCGCCGATCAGTCGCGCGACCTCACCCGCGGTGAAGGTGCCCTTGAACTTGTCGGGCGCGACCAGGAAGCGGGTCGCCCTTGCCATCGGTCAGTCGCGCATCGCCGGGAAGAGCACCACCTCGCGCAGGGAGTTGGCGCCGGTCAGCATCATGACCAGGCGGTCGATGCCGAGACCGACCCCGCCGGTCGGCGGCATCCCCTGTTCGAGCGCCTCGACGAAGGCCTCGTCGAAGGGGTGGGCCTCGTCGTCACCGCGTTCGATCTCGGCGATCTGCTGTTCGAAGCGGCGGCGCTGCTCGTCCGGGTCGTTCAGTTCGGTGAAGGAGTTGGCAATCTCGACCCCGCCGATGAAGGCCTCCCAGCGTTCCACCTTGTCCGGGTTGTCGCGATGGCGCTTGGCGAACGGCGAGAGCTCCTCGGGATAGTCGAGGACGAAGGTCGGCTCGACCAGGGTCGGCTCGACCTGTTTCGAGAAGACGGTGTCGACCAGTTTGCCCCAGCCGGCGGTGTCGTCCTCGTTGCCGATCGCCTCCGAAAGCGCATCCCGGTCGGTCAGTTGGTCGATGTCGATCCCGGAATGCTCGAGGATCGCGTCCCGCATCGTCACCCGATGCCACGGGGCCCGGAGGCTGATCGTGCGACCGTCGCGCTCGATTTCCGGTCTGCCCAGCACGTTCCCGGCCACCTCGGAGACCAGACTCTCAAGGGCCGCCGCGGTGTCGCCGTAGTCGGCATAGGCCTCGTACCACTCGAGCATCGTGAACTCGGGGTTGTGTTTCATCGAGATGCCTTCGTTGCGGAAGTCCTTGCCCAGCTCGTACACCCGGTCGATCCCGCCGACCACGCAGCGTTTCAGGTAGAGCTCGGTCGCGATCCGCAGGTAGAGCTTGCGGTCGAGTGCATTGTGGTGGGTGGTGAACGGCCGGGCCAGGGCACCCCCGTAGAGCGGCTGCAGGACCGGGGTCTCGACCTCGAAGAATCCGCGGTCGTCAAGCCAGCGGCGGACCTCGCTGATCGTGCGGGCCCGGGTCCGGAAGATCTCACGACTCTCCCGGTTGGCGATCAGGTCCAGTTCACGGTGGCGGTAGCGGGTCTCGGTGTCTTCGAGCCCGTGGAACTTGTCCGGCGGCGGACGGAGCGACTTGGCCAGCAGTCGCCAGCCGGTCGCTTCGATCGAGAGCTGGCCGCGGCGGGTGACGATCGCCCGTCCCTCGACCCCGAGGATGTCTCCCAGATCGAGGCTCTCCAGCAGCCCGTACGCCTCGCCGAGCACATCCGACTTGGCGTGGATCTGGATCTGGCCGGTCGCATCCCGGAGATCGAGAAAGGCAGCCTTGCCGTGGCCCCGGCGACCGACGATCCGTCCCGCGACCCGGTGAACCGAATCGGTCTCCACCCCGGCCTCGAGGGCGGCGTGCGTCTCCAGGACGCCGTCGATCTCCTCACGACGGGGAAAGTCGTGGGGGAACGGCTCCACTCCCGCCGCCTTCAGCCGTTCGAGTTTCTCCCGGCGCTCGGCCAGGATCGAGCCGGCCCCGGACTCCTCCCCGTCGGACCCGGGGGTTTCGGGGGCGCTGCCGGTCTCGGGGTCGGACTCGGTCATCGCGGGCGCCCGATCGGGCTCAGGCGGTCTCGATCTTGGTGATCTTGAACTGCTTCTCCGGACCACGGGGTGAGGGCACGACCACGACCTGGTTGACCTTCCCACCAATCAAGGCGGAACCGATCGGCGACTCGCTGGACAGCTTCCCGCCGGCGAGATCGGCCTCGGTCGAACCGACGATCTGGAACTTGCGGGAGGTCCCGGATTCCTGATCCTTGATGTGGACGATCGAACCGAACTCGACCGAACCGGTCGCCTGGCCCCCGTCCTCGACCACCGTCGAGCGGCGCAGCCGCTCCTCAAGCTGGACGATCTGGGCTTCGAGCTGGGCCTGCTCGTTCTTGGCGTCGTCGTACTCGGCGTTCTCGGAGATGTCACCGAAATCACGGGCTTCGCGAATCCGTTCGGCGACCTCCCGCCGACGCACGGTCGACAGGTGCTCGATCTCTTCTTCGAGCTTCTTCAGGCCTTCGGGGGTGATCTCTGCTTGGCGGCTCACTTGATCTGAACCTCTCTCGGGTCATGCGCCCACAGGTGGCGGGCGGGTCCACAAATAACGCCCTGTGGTGGCACCCGGGAGGTCCGGGGATCCGCCGACAGGGCAATCGACGGGCGATTATAGCGAGGCCGACCGTCCGGGCATGACCTCGGCGAGCCTGCGGGCCAACTCCTCCGGCACCTCAAGCTGCGGGTAGTGGCCGGCGGTTTCGAAGCGGGTCACCGGGAGCCCCGGACGGAGCTCGATCAGTCCGTCCAGTACGTCGGTCACCGCGACCGGATCGAGCAGACCCCATCCGACCGCGAGGTCCCCCTCCCAGCGGGCGATTGCTCCGTGCCAACGGTCGGCGTAGATCACCCGTTCGTCCATGTAGGAGATCAGCTTGTGACCGAGCCGATGCCCGTCGTTGAAACAGATCAGGGACCACTGGTCCTCGAGCTCCTCGTCACTGACCGGATGATCGCCGGGGAACAGGGAGGAGAGCTGGTGGCGGAAAAAGGACTCGTTGGTGAGTCGTGACGCGACCGGACCGAGCGATCCCCTGAGCAGCCGCTGCCCGAGGGTCGGGTGGGAACGCTCAAGCAGAATCGAACCATTGAACAGAAAGGCGCCGTTCAGCTCGAACTCGAGTTCACCGGCCATCTCCCGGGCCATCAGTTCGGTCGCCACCGAGCTGCCCAGGTCGTGCGCGCAGACGAAGGCCGTGCCGCCGATCCGGCCGACCAGGTGCTCGACCAGATCGGCCTGCCAGGACAGGGTGTAGGAGTGATCCCGGGGCTTGTCGGAAAGGCCGAACCCGAGGAAGTCGAAAGCAAGGATCTCCCGGTCGGGCAGCAGCGCGATCAGTTCACGGAAGTCGTATGAGCAGGTCGGGAAGCCGTGGAGAAGGACCAGCGGGATGCCCTCCCCCGGCTGGTGGAAGGTGTGGATGCGGTGACCACGGAACTCCTCAAGGCGGCCACGGGCCTGCCACGCTTCTGCTCTCTCGGTAAGTGACATCGGGATGATTTCGGGGGTGGTTCAGACGAGGACCGGGTCACCGGCGCGGATCTCCGCGGCGATCTCCCGGGCCCGCTCAAGTCCGGCGGACTGGCACAACTCGTTCCGGACCACCTTGGGGACATCGATCCGGTCGAGGTACCACGGATAGAACTTTCGCAGGTATCGGCCGGCCCGGTCGGTACCGAGGTGTTCCTCGGCCCGGTCCATCACCCAGGCGAGTTCATCCATGATCGCTTCCCGGTCCGGTTCCGGGACTTCGGTGCCGGTGAGTTCGGCGAAGATCCAGGGGTAGCCGAAGGATCCGCGGGCGATCATCACCGCGTCGGCGCCGGACTCGGCGTAGGCCCGACGGGCGGCTTCGGCCGAGGAGAGGCCGCCGGTGATGATCATCGGCACCTCGAGGATTTCGTTCAGTTCGCGGGCCATCGCGTAGTCCGGCTGCCCCTTGTGGCCCTGTTTGGCGACCCGGGGGTGAAAGCCGATTCCGGCGGCACCGGCCTCCTCGGCCAGCCTGACCGCCAGATCGAACCCGGATCGGTCGCCCGGCATCAACCCGGAGCGCAGCTTCACGGTGACCGGCAGGTTGCTGCCCTCGATTGCGGCCCGGGTCAGTTTGATCGCCAGTTCCGGGTCGGAGAGCAGCTGAGCCCCGGCTCCGGTCTTCCTCACCTTCGGTACCGGACAGCCCATGTTGATGTCGATCAGGTCGGCCCCGGAACGGGCGGCGATCTCGGCGGCGGAACGCATCGCCTCGGGGTCCGGTCCGAAGAGCTGGATCGAGACCGGATGCTCGTCCGGGTGGATCCGCATCAGCTCGTTCATGGTCTTCTCGTTGCCGTAGTGAAGCCCGAAACTGGAGACCATCTCGGACACCGCGAGACCGGCCCCGAACCGTTTTGCCTGGAGGCGAACAAACCAGTTGCCGATCGCGGCCAGCGGAGCCAGCAGCACGCGATTCGAGATCGGGACACCGCCGATCTCGAACGGATCGGTCAGTGCCGGACGTCCGGCGGGCAGGTCGGGTTCGACCGGTCGGCTTTCAGCTTCGGTTGCGCTCATGGATCAGTCGCAGGCCCTTGAGGGTCAGCAGGTCGTCGATCTCGGTGATCTGTTCCGAGTGGGGCACGATCTCGCCGGCGAGTCCGCCGGTGGCGATGAACCTGGCCTTGCCACCGAGCTCGGCGTTGATCCGCCGGGCGATCCCGTCAACCAGCCCGGCAAAACCGTAGAGCACTCCCGACTGGATTGCCGCCTTCGAGCTGGTTCCGATCGTGGTCGCCGGCTCGGCCAGGTCGATCCGGGAGATCCGGGCGGCCCGTTCGGTCAGGGCGGTCAGCGAGATTTCGACCCCCGGCGCGATCGCCCCACCGAGGTAACTGCCCTCGGCCGAAACCGCGTCAAAGTTGATTCCGGTGCCGAAATCGACACAGACGCATACGTCCTGGACCTGCTCGTAGGCAGCGATCGCGTTGACCAGCCGATCCGCCCCGACCTCGGCCGGATTGTCGATCTCGACCTTCATCCCGGTGCGTACCCCCGGACCCACCACCAGACACTCGACGTCCAGGTACTCCTGTGCGAGACGTCCGTACTCGGTGCCGAGTGGTGGCACCACCGAGGAGACGACCACTCCGTCGAGGTCACCGAAGCCGAGTCCGCGCAGGGCGAGGAGACCGGCCAGCCGTTCGGCCAGTTCGTCGCCGGTGGCCCCGGCCCGGGTCTGAAAACGCCAGTGCCGGGTGAGGTTCTCGCCCACGAAAGCACCAACGTGGGTCTGGGTGTTGCCCACATCAATCGCCAGAAGCATCGTCCCCAGAGTGTGCCATGAACCGGAGCTAGACTCCCCGACATGAGCAAGGCGACGCTTTTCAGTCTTCCCGGTTCCCATCCCGCCCGGGCCGCGGCGATGATGCTGGACTTCAAGGGGATCGAGTACCGCAAGGTTGATCTGCTGCCGGTCGCACACAAGGCGATCGTCCGGCTGGCGGGTTTCAAAGGTTCGACCGTGCCCGCCCTGAAGTTCAACGGCGAGAAGGTGATCGGTTCGATCGAGATCGCCCGGGCCCTGGACCGCCTGGTGCCGGAACCACCGCTGCTTCCCGGCGACGAGGAGCTGCGATCCGAGGTACTGAAGGCGGAAGCCTTCGGTGAGTCCGAACTTCAGGACGCGACGCGCCGGATCCTCTGGAACACGGTGCGACGCAAACCCCGTTCGATCGCCACCTTCCTCGAAGGGTCCACCCTGCCGCTGCCGCCAAAGGTGGCCGAGTTCACCAGCGGACCGATCATCCTCGGCGAGTACCGGATCAACGACTCCGGGGACGAGAACGTGATCGCCGACCTGGCGGCCCTGCCGGGCTGGCTGGATCGGATGGACAGCTGGGTCGAGGCAGGAGTGCTCGGGGGCGAGAACCCGAATGCGGCCGACTTCCAGGTGCTGACCTCGGTTCAGCTCCTGATGCGGCTCCGGGACCTGCGTCCGCACATCGAAACCCGCCCGATCGGCGAGGCGGCGAAAAGGCTGATCCCGGACTATCCGGGGGACGTTCCGCCGGCCTTGCCGGCAGAGTGGCTGGAACCGCTTGCGGGGTCAGGACAGTAGCGAGGTCAGATCGGTGTCCGGGTCGGCAAGGGCCTTCCGATCGACCTCGACCCGGGCCTTGATCAGCTCCTTGATCGGATCGCTCACGTCCCAGATGTTCACGTTCATTCCGGCGGCGATCCGGTTGTCCTGGAGCCAGAAAGCGATGAACTCGCGGGCGTCGGTGTCGCCGCGGATCACCACTTCATCCTCCCCGGAGGCGTAGCCGACGTACTCCATGCCGACGTCGTACTGGTCGGAGAAGAAGTACGGAATCTCGTCGTAGGAGACCTCCTCCCCGGCCAGCGCCCGTCCGGCGGCGGGACCCTGTTTCATCGCGTTGTTCCAGTGTTCAACCCGGATCCGTCGCTCGTAGAACGGGTGGTAGGCGTTGGCGACGTCACCGGCCGCATATACCCCGGGAACATTGGTCTGAAGTGAGGCGTTGGTGAGGATGCCGTTCTCGCATGCGACCCCCATCTCTTCGGCCAGGGAGGTCCGCGGGATCACCCCGATCCCGACCACCACCAGGTCGGCCTCGACCGTTCTGCCGTCACTGGTCCGGACCCGTTCGACCCGTTCGGAACCCTCGAAGGCCTCCACCCCGGTCCCGAGCATCATCTGGACCCCCTGATCGAGGTGGACGTCGCGGTAGATCCCGCCCATCTGTTTGCCCAGCACCCGTTCCAGCGGCACCTCGGCCGGTTCGATCACGGTGACCTCGCAGCCTTTCTGGCGGGCCGAGGCGGCGACCTCGGAGCCGATCCAGCCGGCCCCGACCACCACCACCCGGGCGGAGCCGCCCTGGATTGCGGCGCCGAGCGAGTCCGAACTTTCGAGAGTTCGCAGATAGTGAACCCCGGTCAGGTCATGCCCGGGGATCCCGATCCGGCGCGGTTCGGCGCCGGTGGCGAAAAGCAGCCTGTCCCAGGGGACCGGATCGGCACCGTCGACCACCACCCGGGACTCGTCCGGATCGATCGCGGTGACCCTGTGCCCGGTCAGCAGCTCGACGTTGTGCTCGTCGTACCAGCCGGCGTCATGGACCCAGGGAGCGTCGTCGCGCTCCCCCCGCAGGTAGGCCTTCGAAAGGGGCGGGCGTTCATAGGGACGGTGGGGTTCGTCCCCGATCAGCACGACCCGGTTCTCGTTGCCGGTTTCGCGCAGTGCCTCGACCGCCTTTGCCGCCGTCAGTCCGGCACCCACCACCACAATCGTCTCGTCAGCCATCGTCCGTCTCCTGAGTTTCGGTTGGTCGGCTCTGAGCGGTGACGTCCAGGGTTTCTTTCCCGGGAGTCGATGTTCCGCCCATCCGCCTACACCGTATGCGTACCCGGAAATCGGTTTCTTACCGAACCCGTCCGTCGGCACCCCGATTGACCTCTCCCCTACCGGAGAGAGTGTGATCAACACCGCTGTCTTCGACGGCACGAAGCGCTTCAGGGGCAAGAGCCCGAGAGTCATCTACCGAAGCTTCCGGGTTCAGGGCACCGGATGACCCCCGGCAGGAGGCGATCGGGAATCGGGCAGGGTCGGGGTTGGATCCGATTTCGGGAACCCGCTTGCATCCACGGGTCAGCGCGGCTAACGTCGGGGGTACGAACCGCACAACAGCCCGGAAAGAAGGGGACGGGTGTTGAGCATCGGACAGATCCATCGACCGGCCATTACCGGAGGTCCGAGCGTCCGGCCGGTATGTAGCTGCTTGAACCGGTTCGTCGGCCTGGCGGTAGCGGTTCTCACGATCCTCTTGCTGTCGGTCTGGACGCCGACCCGGGCTGCAGCGATCCCCCCGGGGCCGTGGGTCTTGCCGGCGAGCGATCTCTCCTCGGTCCAGCCGGCCACCTACCCCCAGATCGCCTTCGGCCCGGATGGCAGCGCGACCGCGGTGTGGCTCTACCAGGGTCAGGGCATCCAGGCTGCGACCCGGCCACCGGGTGGCAGCTTCGGAACCCCTCAGGATCTGGTCGCCGTCGGGTTCAATGCCCAGACTCCCCAGGTCGGGATCGGAGCGGACGGCACCACCGTCGCCGTCTGGTCACGCAGCAACGGCAGTAACTACGTCATCGAGGCCGCAACCCGACCGCCCGGCGGCAGCTTCGGGCCACCCGAAAGCCTTTCCGCGGCAGGCCAGACCGCCAACCAACCGCAGGTTGCGGTCGGACCGGATGGCACCACGATCGTGATCTGGGGACGGTTCAACGGCAGCAACAACATCATCCAGGCCACGGTCCGACCACCGGGCGGGAACTTCGGGACACCGGTTGATCTCTCGGCGGTCGGAGCGAGCGCCGACGGTCCACAGATCGCCATCCTGCCCGACGGCAGCGCAACTGCCGTCTGGGGCAGGGGCATGAATGCAGCCGCCCGGATCCAGGCGTCAACCCGTCCGGCCGGCGGCACTTTCGGGCCGTCAACCGACCTCTCGGACCCGGGCCTCGGTGCGTTCGGACCCCAAATCGGGGTCGCCGCAGACGGCGAGACCACGGTTTCCTGGAGTGGTCACCATGGCGGCATCTGGACGATCCGGGCCGCGATCCGTCCGCCCGGCGGGAGCTTCGGATCACCGATCGATATCTCCGGCACAGACCAGGGGTGGTTTGCCGACGTCGCGGTCACCCCGGACGGCGGCACCTCGATCGACTGGTCCGGGTACGACCCGGTCACCAACAAGGCGGTTGTCCGGGCGGCGGTCCGCCCTCCCGGCGGCAGCTTTGCGCCGCCGGCCGATCTCACCGCGCCGGACCAGGACGTCCAGGCCAACACGGTCAGGGTCGGCGCCGCACCGGACGGCACCTCGACCGCCATCTGGTCCCGCTCCGACGGAAGCAACGACATCGTCCAGACCTCGACCCGGCCGCCAAGCGGGAGCTTCGGGCCACCGGTCGACCTGTCGGCGCCCGGACAGAACGCCGAGAGCCCCCAGATCGCCTTTGCCCCGGACGACACCGGAATCGGCACCGCGATCTGGAGCCGACATGACGGTGGCAAGTTCGTAACCCAGGCCGCCTCCACCACCACACCGAACCTTCATCTCACCGTCGGCCGGGCCGGAAACGGTGAGGGGAGCGTCACCTCCGGTCTCGGCGGCATCGACTGCGGTGCCGTCTGCACCTCGGATCTGCCTGCCTACACCGAGGTCACCCTGACCGCCAATCCCGGCGGGGGTTCCGCTTTCTCCGGCTGGAGCGGTGCCTGCACCGGCACGCAGCCAGACTGCCTGATCCGGATGGACCAGGCGCGAAACGTCACCGCCACGTTCGTCGCGACCACCCGTCAGCTCACCGTGAGCCGAACCGGCAGCGGTCAGGGGCTGGTCACCTCGAATGCCGGCGGGATCGGCTGCGGGACCGTCTGTGCCGCCGCGCTCCCGGCGGGCAGCGAGGTGACCCTGACCGCCATGCCCGCCGAGGGCTCTGTCTTCAGCGGCTGGACCGGGGACTGCTCCGGATCCGCGACAACCTGTGTGTTGCGGATGGATGACCCCCGCAGCGTGACCGCAACCTTCACCGCCATCACGAAGCCCCCGGATCCATGCCGGGCAGCGACGATGAAACTCGGACGAGTGTCCCTGAACCGACGGCGAGGCACCGCCCGGATCACCGCCACCATCGGCGCCCCGGGAAGGCTGACCATCCGGGGGACCCGGCTGGTCAGGGCGACCAGCCGGTCTGCCCGCCGGGCAGGCCGGTTGAAACTGAACATCCGGACTCGCGGCAGGGCGCTTCGTCAACTTCGACGCCGGGGGAGTACCCGGGTCCGGGTGGACGTGACCTTCCGGCCGGGCAGTGGCTGCCCCGGCCGGAGCCGGACCAGGACCGTCCGGCTGATCCGGCGCCGCTGACCGCAGTCCCCGCAACTTGACTCAGGGGTGAGCGCCGTTATAGGTTCTCCCAATCGCATCTAATGGTTCCGCCGATCGGTGGAAGTCCAGACCGGAGGGTGAACATGGGACGGCTGAAGCAGGCAGGGCGGGGATCCGCGCGGCAGGGGAGCACCAGACATCTCCCGGAACGAGTGGTTGGCCTTGTGGCGGTTGCAGCGGCCTTGCTCACCATGTTCACAGCCTCTCTGGCCCAGGCCACGCCGCCGGGGCCGTGGGTCCTGCCTGCGATCGAGATCTCGACCGAAGAGCAGGCCGGATACCCGGAGCTGGCCTTCGCCCCGGACGGTTCCGCCACCGCGGTCTGGGGAAGCACCGACGGGATCGACGCCACACTTCAGGTCGCCACCAGGCCGCCGGGCGGGAACTTCGGGACGCCGGTCGAGATCGCGACGGTTGAAGTTGTGGACCCGAACCTCCGGATCTCGATCGAGCCGGACGGCAGCACCGTGATCGTGTGGCGGCATCAATACAGCATCTCGCCGGACCATTTCAACATCCGGGCTGCGATCCGGCCGGCCGGGGAGAGTGCTTTTGGACCGGCCTTCGACGTTTCACCCAGGGACGGGTGGAGCGACTCGTTCCCGATGGTCGGGTCCGGTCCGGATGGCACCACCGTCGTCTGGACCCGGGATGACGGTCTCAACCGGACGATCCATTCGGCAACCCGGCCGACCGGCGGGGTCTTCGGAGCCCCGGAAATGATCTCGTACAGCCTGGGGACCTCCGAGGAAGCCCGGATGGCGGTCGGTCCGGACGGTACCGATGCGGTTGTCTGGAGGCGCCCGGTTGGAGCCAAGTCGGTCATTCAGGCGGTGACCCGGGCCCCCGGAGAGAGCAGCTGGTCTCCGGCCAACCTGTCGGAGCCGATCCCGGACTACGACGTGATGAGACCCCGGGTGGCGGTCGGACCGGACGGCACGGTCACCGCGGTCTGGCATCTCGACGATCAGATGTCGGTGACCGTCCAGTCAGCCACTCTGGATCCGGGCGAGGTGCTCTGGGACCGGACCAACCTGAGCCAGCCCGGACAGCACTCCGGACATGCCTGGGTTGCGTTCGCACCGGACGGAACTACCACCGCAGTCTGGATCAGGCAGGGCGACGCCGGAACCGTGGTCCAGTCGGCAACCCGACCCCCAGGCGGGAACTTCGGTTCCCCGGTCCCAGTGTTCACGACCCCCAACGCGACCAACGAGCCGGAAGTCCGGATCGCGTCCGACGGGACTGCCGTCGCCTCCTGGCTGACCGACACCGGGGGTTTCGACACGGCCTGGGCGGCAACCCGGGAACCCGGCGGAACCACCTGGAACGCCGAGGCCATCTCGGACGCCGGCCTGGAAGTCCTGATGCCCCCCGACCTGGCCCTCGCCAAGGACGGTTCCGCGACCGCGATCTGGACGGTGGATGACGGAGTGACCAATACGGTTCAGAGCGCGACCCGCCCGGCCGGTGGGGGTTTCGGCGCGCCGGTGAACCTCTCGCCGTTCGACGCGCAGACCTCGATGTTTCCCCGGATCGCCGCCGCCCCGGATGGCACCGGGATAACCACGGCCCTCTGGGCCGACGAAGACAACGGCCGCAGCCTCGTCCAGACAGCCTCGACCGCCACTCCGGAGCTTGGGTTGTCCCTGACCAGATCCGGCAGCGGCACGGGGACGGTCACCTCCAGCCCGGCCGGCATCGAGTGTGGCTCGACCTGTGAGACGGATCTGCCCGCCTACGCGGAGATCACTCTCACGGCCACTGCCGCCGAGGGTTCCGCCTTTGCCGGCTGGGGCGGCGCCTGCTCCGGGACCGGCGCGACCTGCCAGCTGCGGATGGATGACGCCAGGAATGTGACCGCGATCTTCACCGATACAACCGGTCCGACCGGCCCCACAGGACCCACCGGTCCGACCGGCCCAACGAGCCCGACCGGTCCGACCGGCCCGCCGGTCGATCCGGGTCCGGCCGGAGTCACCGCCACCACCGCGATCTTCGACGGCAAGCGGCTCCACGTGCGCCTGAAATGCGGCCTGAGGTTCAAGCCGCGCTGCAACACAACCGCGGTCCCGGTGACAAAGAAGGACCGGAAGGTCACCAGGAAGAGGAAGAAGGGCAAGAAGGTAGTCAAGGTGGTCACGGTGACCAAGGGCAAACCGATGGCCAAACCGATCAAGAGGAAGATCAAGGCCGGCAAGTGGATCAAGGTCTCCTTCCTGATCAAGCCGAGCTACCGGGCGGCCCTGTCCGCGATGTCGAAAAAGAAGGGCAAGACCCTGCTGGTCCAGCAGAAGATCCGTTCGAAGAAGATCGGCAAGAAGAAGTTCAAGGGCAAGAAACCCCGAACCGTCTATCACCGCTACCGGGTGCGCTCCACCGGCTGATCCGCCCGGAAAGTCTTGCTGCCGCGGCGAACGCGGGTTATGTTGACCGAAAGGGGCAGTTGAACAGACTGGAAGTGGGGTCGCAGAATGAAGTACGACGGAACCGGCCAACCGCGAACGGCGGCCTTGGAGATGAGAGTCCATCGGCGGGTCGGGGGACGTCTGACTACTGCGTCTGCCCTGGGGCTGCTGACCCTGATTTCCCTCCTGTCGGGAGGCTCCCTGGCGTCAGCGCTCGCACCGGGCCCATGGGTCTCTCCGGCGTCAAACCTTTCGACGCCGGGGCTAGACGCTGGCGACCCGCAGCTTGCGGTCGCCCCGGACGGCGCCACCACCGCGGTCTGGTACAGCAGCAGCGGCAGCAACATCGTTCAGGCCGCGACCCGGCCACCCGGCGGGAGCTTCGGGACGCCGGTTGACCTCTCCGCAGCCGGGGAGGACGCGCACGACCCGCAGATCGCGGTCTCCCCGGACGGCACCACAACCGTGACCTGGCGCCGCTACAACGGCGGCAACTACATCGTTCAGGCCGCGACCCGGCCACCCGGCGGGAGCTTCGGTGCACCATTTGATCTCTCCGCCCCGGGAAAGAACGCGTTTGACCCGCAGATCGCGGTCTCCCCGGACGGCACCACAACCGCGGTCTGGCGTCGCGACGACGGCAGCAACTACATCATTCAGGCTGTGATCAGTCCACCCGGCGGGAGCTTCGGGGTGCCGGTTGATCTCTCTGCCATCGGACGGAACGCGTACAGTCCGCAGATCGCGATCTCCCCGGACGGGACCACGACCGCGGTCTGGCGTCGCTACAACGGCAGCGACTACATCACTCAAGCCGCCACCCGGCCGGCCGGCGGGAGCTTCGGGACGCCGGTTGATCTCTCCGCCCCTGGCGAGGATGCGTTTGACCAACAATTGGTGGCCGCCCCGGACGGGGCCAGCACCGTGGTCTGGCGCCGCTACAACGGCAGCAACTACGTCGTTCAGGCCACCATCCGGCCGGCCGGCGGGAGCTTCGGGACGCCGGTGGACCTCTCCGCCGCCGGACAGAACGCTTTCTATCCGCAAGTAGCGGCCTTCCCGGACGGCACCACCACCGCAGTCTGGCACCGCGACAATGGCGGCAACTACGTCGTTCAGGCCACCATCCGGCCACCCGGCGGGAACTTCGGGATGCCGGTTGATCTCTCCGCCGCCGGACAGGACGCGGAGGACCCACAGGTGGTGGCAGCTCCGGACGAGACCGGGATCATCACTGCAGTCTGGCAACGCGATGACGGGTCAAACGATTCGATTCAGGCAGCATCCACGGTGACCCCGTCCCTGCTCCTCGCGGTTGCCCGGACGGGCAGCGGCCAGGGCGCCGTCGCCTCGGATGTCGGCGGAATCAACTGCGGTGTGGTCTGTGCGGTCAATCTGGCCGCCTACACCAAGGTCGCTCTGACCGCAACCGCGAAACCGGGCTCCACCTTCACCGGCTGGGGTGGCGTCTGCTCGGGAACCGAGCCGACCTGCACGATGACCATGAACCAGGCACGGAACGTGACCGCGAAGTTCAGCAAGATCCTCCAGCCCACCGACACCACCGCGATCTTCGACGGCACCCGGCTTCACATCCGGCTGAAATGCGGTCCGCAGTACCGGCCGAAATGCGTGATGTCCGCCGTACCGGTCACCAGGCAGGGCAGGAAGGGCAAACCGATGGCCAAACCGGTGAAGAAAAAGATCAAGGCCGGCAAATGGATCAAGGTCAGCTTCCTGATCACGCCGAAATACCGGGCGACGCTCACCGCGATGTCGAAGAAGGCGGGCAAGACCGTGTTCGTCCAGCAGAAGATCCGTTCGAAAAAGATCGGCAAGAAGAAGTTCAAGGGCAAGAAACCCCGAACCGTCTATCACCGCTACCGGGTGCGCTCCACCTGAAACGGCAGCCCGACCGGGAGTGGTGACGAGTCAGGAGTCCCGAAGCGGGCCGGTGTTGCTCACGGTCTGGTTTTCTCCGGTCTCCTCGACCTCCGCTTCGAGAGCCGCCATCGCGTCTGCCAGGCGAACGCCGTCCGGAAGGGTCAGCCCGGGATCGAGTTCGAGCAGCGGAGCGAGGACGAAGCGGCGGGAGGTGACCTCGCGGTGTGGCAGCCTCAGCCGGTCCGACTCGTACTCGAGGTCACCCATCAGCAACAGGTCGATATCGATCACGCGGGGCGAGTGACGTGGCCGTCCGGTCCGGCGTCCGATCGCCCGTTCGATCTCCTTGAGCAGATCGAGTAGTTCCTCCGGTTCAAGCGGGGTGCGGATCCTGACCGCCGCGTTGAGGAAGTCCGGCTGGTCGAGAATCAGACCGACCGGGGCGGTTTCCCAGCCGGAGGAAACGGCCTCCACCTCGATTCCGGCACCGAGCAGCCGGTCGATCGCCTGGTTCAGGTATCCGTGGCGGTCACCGATGTTGGAACCGAGACCGAGAAAGACCACCCTGCTCTCGACCGGACCGTCATCCCTGCCGGCATCGACGGTCGGTTGGCTCACGGTTCCCCGGCTCGCGTCCGGGTGATCTCGACCGAGGCGCCATCCACCTGGAACGGAATCGGCGGGACCGGCTTTGTCGCCCGGACCGTGATCGAGGCAGCGGTCGGGAACCGGTCCAGAGTCCGTTCCGCGATCACGGTCACCAGCCGCTCCAGGGTGCGGTAACTCCCGCCCCCCGCGGTCTCCGCCACAAGATCGGTCAGCTCGCCGTAGTCGACCGTCCCGGCGACCTCGTCGCTCACCATCGCATCGCAGGTGGCGGGGATCAGTTCGAGATCGAAGACCATCCGCTGCCCGACCTTGCGTTCGGCCTCCTCCACCCCGTGATGGGTGTACAGGGTCAGTCCGTTGATCCGGATGATCGGAGATTGCGTCACCGGGCAAACCTACCCGGCGGTCTCGATCGCCTCGGCCACGGTCAGCGCCTGGGCGACCTCGGCCACATCGTGGACCCGGACCATCTTCGCCCCGTTTCGACGGGCGGCAAGACAGCAAGAGATCGTTCCTCCAAGCCGCTCGCTCTCGGGGACATCATGGTCGAGCCGGCCGATGAAGGTCTTGCGCGATGGGCCGACCAGCACCGGGACTCCGGTCGCGGCGAAACGATCGAGTGCCGCGAGCAGGGTCAAGTTGTGACCAACCGTCTTGCCGAAGCCGATTCCCGGATCGATCCAGAGGTTCCTGCGATCGATTCCGGACGCCACGGCAGCTTCAGTCCGTTCCTCCAGAAACCGGAGGATCTCACCGACCACGTCCTCGTAGCGCGGATCGTCCTGCATGGTTCGCGGGGTGCCGAGCATGTGCATCAGCACCACCTCCACCCCGGACCCGGCACAGAGCGGCGCCATCTCCGGATGCCCGAGCGCGGTCACATCGTTGACCATCGTCGCTCCCGCCTCGATTGCCCGTTCGGCAACCTCCGGCTTCACCGTGTCGATCGAGATCGGGGCAGTCCCGGACAGGCCTTCGATCACCGGGATCACCCGGTCAAGTTCCTCTGCCGCTCCTACCGGTTCAGCGCCCGGCCGGGTCGATTCACCACCAACATCGAGAACATCCGCTCCTTCCGCGGCCAGCTTGCGTCCGTGGGCGATCGCCAGTTCCGGGTCGCAGAACCGGCCCCCGTCCGAAAACGAGTCCGGGGTCACGTTGACGATCCCCATGATCTTCACGGTGGCAACCCTAACTACTGATCAATCGCGGTATGGAGATGTGCTCAGAATAGTCCCGGCCAGGCGATCACCGGACCAGTTTCACTGTCCGGGTGCGGGTCCTGGCTTTGCAACCGTTCTTTGGCCGGAAGGTGATCCTGAGTTTCAACCTGACCGAACCGGTTCGCCCGAGTTTCCTGGCGGCCCTGCCTCTGGCCTTCACCCTAAGCGCGACCGTGCCCTTCCGGCTCCGTTTCCTCACCGACTTGCGGACCGACTTTGAACCGTTCAGGGTCACCGTTCCGGCCGTCCCGATCCTCGCCTTCAGGGTGCCGGTGCCCTTCCTGCGGTTCACCTTGAACCGACCCGTCTTCAGGGTGGCCCCGGTGCAAACCAGGGCAAACCGGGCGTTCACCGACTCCGCCTCCAGCATCGTCACCTCACAGGTCGGTGTCGATCCGGAACAGCCCCCGTCCCATCCCGCGAAACTGCTGCCCGAATCCGGAGTGGCAGACAGGGTCACCCTGGTGTAGGAGAGGTAGTTCGCGGCGCAGGTCGCACCGCAGTCAATCCCGGCCGGACTCGAAACAACCCTGCCGTGACCAGAACCGGAACGAGACACACTCAACACCGGACTCGGCTGAGCAGTCGACGCCGACTGGATGATGACGTGGGTGCCGTTGCTGCGACTCCAGACCGCTGTAGCGGAGCCGTCCCGTCCAGAGACGACTCGCAGGTTGTAGGCAGACTGACCGGGTGCGGAGAGGCCCACCGGTGGTGAAAAGGTCCCCCCCGGAATACGGGTCGAAGCCTGGACGATGTAGCTGGTCCCGTTGCTCCGGTACCAGACCACGGTGGCTGTTCCGTCGGGAGCGATCCCGATCTGAGGACTAAAGGCGCTCTGGCCGGGTGCGGAGAGATCCACCGGTACGGGGAAGCTTCCGCCTGCCGGCCGGGTCGAAGCCTGGACGATGTAGCTGGTCCCGTTGCTCCGGTACCAGACCACGGTGGCTGTTCCGTCGGGAGCGATCCCGATCTGAGGACTGTAGGCGCTCTGGCCGGGTGCAGAAAGATCCACCGGCAGCGCGAATCCCTGGTCCGGCCGGCGAGTGGACGCCTGAACCACATAGTTGCTGCCGTCGAACTGGTACCAGACCACGGTGGTTGTGCCATCCGGAGCTACCCCGATCTGGGGTAGGCGGGCATGCAGATTGCTTGCCGAGAGGTCCACCGGCGGGGCGAAGTCTCCCCCCGGGGGACGGGTCGACGCCTGGATCACATCTCTGGTCAAGCCGTTGCCACGACTCCAGATCACGGTGGTGGTTCCATCCGGCGAGAAAGCGAGCTCTGGATCGAAGGCACTGTCACTGACGCTGGCCGTGGAGAGGTTCACCGGCAGGCCGAAGCTGCCGCCTGGCGGCCGGGTCGACACCTGGGTCACGAATCCGGTGCCGTTGAATCGATTCCAGGCCACCGTGGTGGTGCCATCCGGACCTGCCGCAACCTGGGGGTAGGCTGCGCTCTGGCCGGCCGCGGAAAGATCCACCGGGGAACCGAAGCTGCCATTCGGTGGTCGGGTTGCCGCCTGGATCACGTTATTGGTGCCGTCGAATCGAGCCCAGACCACGGTGGCGGTGCCATCCGGGGCGATCGCGACGTCCGGGTCGTAGGCACTGCGGCCGGCGGCGGAGAGATCCTGCGGCGGGCCGAAGCTGCCACCCGGCGGTCGGGTCGATGCCTGAGCGATGAGGTTGATCCCGTTGGATCGAGTCCAGACCACGGTGGCGGTGCCGTCGGGAGCGATCGCCACCTCCGGGTTATCGGCCGACTGTCCGCCTCCGGAAAGGTCGGTTGCGGGCAGCACCCAGGACTCCTGCGGGGCGGCTCCCGTCACAGCAGGAGTGAGCGCGAGAACCAACAGAGAAACGACCGACGCCAGCAAGCCGACCGGCCTCCAGAGCGTCCGACAACCCAGGTTCATAACTGCCTCCAGTTGCGGAAACGGCGAGCCTGGCCTGGCAGGGTCCGCGTGTGTGGGGTGGAAGGCTTCCCCTACCCGCTTCCCGGCATTCCAAACAGGGCCTGTTGGTCGGCAACGGCGGGCACGGGACCTTCGCTGACCTCGACCGTCCGGATCCGGTCCCGGACGCGGACCGGAGCCCTACTCCCGGTCGGTGCGGATGTCGGTCATGCCGCCGGCATAGCCGGGACGGGGCGGCGACGGGGAGGGTTCGGTGCTCGGATGGTGAATCGGTTCCGGTTCACTCGGCAGGTCCTCCTGCTCCGATCCCGGCTCCGAAGCGAAAACCTCGTCTTCACTTGCCCCGTCGAGCAGGGCGATGAACTCGTCCGCCTCGATCGTTTCCCGGACCAGCAGGATCTCCGAGATCCGGGCCAGATCGTCACGGCGCTCGTCGAGGATGTCCCTCGCAGTCTGGTGGGCACCCTCGACGATACGGCGGATCTCGTCGTCGATCTCACGGGCGATCTCGTCCGAGTAGTCCGGCTCCGAACCCATCTCGCGGCCAAGGAAGGGCTGGCCGCGATCATGCCCGAAGACCCGGGGGCCGAGCCGTTCCGACATGCCGAAACGCATCACCATCTGCTTGGCGGTGGCGGTCACCTTCTCAAGGTCGTTCGAGGCGCCGGTGGTGATCTCACCGAACACCAGCTCCTCGGCGGCACGGCCGCCGAGGGTCATCGCCATGGTTTCGGTCAGTTCGGCCCGTGAGGTCAGGAACTTGTCCTCCGCCGGCAGCGAGATCGTGTAGCCGAGCGCCTGGCCGCGGCTGATCACCGAAATCTTGTGGACCGGGTCGCAGTTCGGCAGCAGATGACCGACGATCGCATGGCCCATCTCGTGGTAGGCGGTGATCTTCCGTTCCTTCTCGGACATCACCCGGGTCTTCTTTTCCGGACCGGCGACCACCCGCATGATGCCTTCCTCGAGCTCAAGCTGGGTGATCTCGCTTTTTCCGGAGCGGGCGGTAAGCAGGGCAGCCTCGTTGATCAGGTTGGAGAGGTCGGCGCCGGTGAAACCGGGGGTCTGGCCGGCCAGGGCGTCGAGATCGATCTCGCCCGCCAGCGGCTTGCCCCGCGAGTGAACTTCGAGGATCTTCTTGCGGCCAAGCCGATCGGGCCGGTCGACCGCCACCTGCCGGTCGAAACGTCCGGGCCTCAGCAGGGCCGGATCGAGAATATCGGGCCGGTTGGTGGCGGCGATCAGAATGATGTTGTCCTTGATCTCGAAGCCGTCCATCTCGACCAGAAGCTGGTTCAGGGTCTGTTCGCGTTCGTCATGGCCACCGCCCATCCCGGCCCCGCGGTGACGACCGACCGCGTCGATCTCGTCCATGAAGATGATGCAGGGCGAGTTCTGTTTGGCCTGCTCGAACAGGTCACGGACCCGGCTGGCACCGACCCCGACGAACATCTCGACGAAGTCCGAGCCGGAAATCGAGAAGAACGGAACCCCGGCTTCACCGGCCACCGCCCTGGCGAGCAGGGTCTTGCCGGTGCCCGGAGGCCCGTAGAGCAGCACTCCCTTGGGGATCCGGGCCCCCAGGGACTGGAACTTCTTCGGGGTCTGGAGGAACTCCTTGATCTCCTCCAGCTCCTGCACCGCCTCGTCGGCTCCGGCCACGTCCTTGAAGGTGATCTTCGGGGCGTCGACCGACATCTTCTTGGCCTTCGACTTGCCGAAACTCATCACCCTGGAGCCGCCGCCCTGCATCTGGTTCATCAGGAAGATCCAGAACCCGAAGAACAGCAGGAAGGGCAGGATGTAGGTCAGCATCGAGAGCAGGCTTGAACCCCCGGTGCCCTTGACCGTGGTTGCGACCTCGTTCGAGTCGAGCTGGTTGATCAGGCTCTGTTCGGTGTTCGGCGGGTAGCCGGTCTCGAACTTCTCGCCGTCGCCGGTCTTGCCGTCGGCCGGCTCCTCGGTCACGTCGAGGGTGTTGTTCTTCGTGTTGACCGTGACCGACTTGATCTCGCCCTTGTCGACCTTCTGAAGGAACTCGTTGTAGGTCGGGGGCTTCTCCCCGCTTCCCGGGCTGATCACGCGCTGCGCCACGAAGGCGAGGATCACCACGAGGAGAATCGGGAAGGCCGCACTCTTGAAAAATCGCTTCAAATCAGTTCCGTTCTGGTTTCCGACAGCCCGATCCGGTCGATCCGGGGGAAAGGTCGAAGACCCCAGACTAGCAAGGAGTTAAGGGCACCAGAAGCCGGTCAGAGCGCAGCAACCGCGTCTTCGGGCAGAGCAGCGACGTGATCGAGGTTGCGGTATCGCTGCCCGTGATCGAGACCGTAGCCGATCACGAAGGTGTTGGGGATCTCGAATCCGGTGTAACGAATCGGCACTTCGACCCTCCGACGCTCCGGCTTGGTCAGCAGCGCACAGACCTCGAGCGAGGCCGGCTCCCGGCTGATCAGGTTCTTGCGGAGATAGTTGAGGGTGAGCCCCGAATCGACGATGTCCTCGACGATCAGTACGTCCCGTCCGGCGATCGAGTCGTCGAGATCCTTGAGGATCCGGACCACCCCGGAAGAGTCCCGCGACGACCCGTAGCTGGACACCGCCATGAAGTCGATCTCGCAGGGAACGGTCAGCCGTCGCAGCAGGTCCGCGACGAAGACCACGGCTCCCTTGAGCACACCGATCATGACCAGATCCCGGTCACGGTAGTCGTGACTGATCTCGGCACCGAGTTCACCGACCCGTCGGTCGAGCTCCTCGGCCGAAATCAGAACATCAGCTGCTGGCGCCGGAGACACAGAGGCAGTCTATGGGGATCGGGACCTGTCCGGTGGTGCCTTGGGTGGCTCGATGGTGATCCGGCCCGCCCGGGCCCGGAAGAATGCTCCGCCACCGGCGTCGATCCGGCCACCCTCGGGATGGAGGCCGAGGCGCAACACCTCGGCGGCGACCGCACCCGGAACCGGAACCGGACGCTTCAGTTCACCTTCGGCGAGGATTCTGAGCGCCCGCCGCCTCAAGGCCGGATGAAGGGTCTCGAGATCGCGGGACAGGATCCCCCGGCTGACGATCACGGCCCCGGCGAGTCCGGCCAGCAGGTCCTCGTCCTCGGCCAGTTCGGCCCGGGTCCTCTCGATGTTGCGCTCGGCGGCCGGGTTGATCTCCCGCAGCACCGGCAGCACCTCGCCCCGAACTCTTGCCCTGGCGAAAGCCGGGTCCCGATTCGACCGGTCGTCGGCGAAGGGGAGTCCCGCCGACTCGGCGATTCGCCGGAGGTCCTCCCGCCCGAGACCGATCAACGGTCGGATCAGGTGATCGCGACGCGACTCCATGCCGAGCAGGGCCCTGGTCCCGGGCGAAGCGGCCAGGCGGTAGAGCATCGTCTCGACCCGATCGGTCCGGCTGTGCCCCGCCGCCACCCATTCGACCGACCGCGCCTCCCGCAACCGGAAGGCTCGCCCGTAGCGCTCTCTCCGGGCCCAGTCCTGCAGGTTGCCTTCCGGCGGTCCGGTCCGTTCTGCCACCAGTTCGACGCCGAGGGCCTCGCAGAGGCTGGCGGCAGTCGCCTGATCGGCGTCGGCCTCCGGCCGGAGGCCGAAATTGACGTGGAACGCGACGATCCGGTCCGGTCCGAGGAAGGAGGTGAGACCGGCCGCCAGACAGGCGGAGTCCGGCCCGCCCGAAACCATCACCACGCAGCGATCTCCGGGAGCCGGAAGGCCGGCAGCGGCGATTGCGGCAGTCAACTCACCGAGCGACCCCGGAGAACCTTGGGAAACCGGGTCAGTCCCGTTCACGGACCAGGAAGAGCGGGGTAGGCACCGGGAACCCCTTCAGATCGACCTCGCCGATCGGCTCGGTCGTCAGATCGGGGTGCTCCGTGATCGTCATCCTGACCGCCTCGGTGATCATCACCTCTCCCCCCAGGGCACGGTTGACCACCCGATGGGCCAGATTCACCTGGCTGCCGAAGTAGTCCCCGTCCCGGAAGACCGCCGCCCCATAGTGGATCCCGGCCCGCGGCTTGGGCCGGTCCTCGAACAGGGCGAGGAAACCGACCGCCCACTCGACCAGGCTTTCCGGGTCGGGGGAGACCACCATTACCTCGTCCCCGATCGTCTTGACGATCCCGGCGTCCGGCGGCAGCGTCGCCGCAGCAGCCTCGGTGAAACTCTCGATCACCGAAAAGGCCTCCGAGTCACCCTCCTCCTCGGTGAAGCGGGTGAAACCGGTGAGATCAATGAAGCAGAGCGTGATCCGGATGTGGTCGAGGTTGGTGTCGCCACCGAACTCGGCCTCCATGTGGCCGATCACATCCTGCTCGACGAAGTACCGCACGTACCGGTCATGGAGATAGTCGAAGATCGGCATCGAGTGGTCCGAGGCACGATCGGCCATCTCCCCCATCTCCCTGGCGATCTCGAGAGCGCCGAGCCCGTCCCGGATCATCGGCTCATGCACGAAGAGATGGAACAGCCGGACCTCGGCATCGGCGATCCGCCTGATCGCCTGCGCGTAGACCCGGAGGATCTGAAGCGTCGCCTCGACCGGAAGGCCGGACTCGTTGATGCTGACGAGCCTCTGGATCGCCTCGATGTCAACCTCGGAGAGGGTCCGCTCTCCCCCGGTCGGGGTGCCCAGGATGGTCATCACCCGCTCGATCAGTTCCACCTCCAGGCCGGTCCTCTTTGCCGCCTCGTCGAGGGTGAAGCGCTCCGAACGGTCGGCGAAGACGTCCTCGGCCAGTCCGGTCGCGAGCTTGCCCTCCCGTCCGGCCGACTTGAGCTCCTCCAGCGAGTGCCCGCGCTCCCTCATCCGGGCGACCACCCGGGCCTGGGCCGCGGTCGCACTGGTCCACTGCCCCTTGCGCACCGGGACCACCTTCTCCTCGGCCCAGCGGGTGAGCGTCGCTGCCGAGACTCCGGCCCGTCGGGCCGCCTCGTTCAGGCTGATGTTGTCGTCCGACGACATCCGTTGTGAGGCTAGAACATGTACGTGATGAAAGGGCGGTTCACAGAAAAGCCGGCCCGCGCTCGACCAGACCCCGGTAGAGCGCCTGCTGGATCTGTTCACGGACCTGCTCGGTCAGATCAAAGACCAGGGACCGGTCTTCGCTCGATCCGGGCCCGTAGCCGGAGAGGTCGAGCGGTTCCAGAAACTCGATCCGCCAGCGGGAAGGCAGCGGCAGCAGACCGAGCGGGCCGAGCAGCGGGAAGGTCGGGGTGACCGGCACGTAGGGGGCTCCGGTCAGGCGGGCGAGCAGATCGGACTCGCCGAGCTTGGGGTAGATCTCCTCGGCGCCGACCACCGCCACCGGAACGATCGGCGAGCCGGTCTCGAGCGCGATCTCGATGAATCCGCCACGGCCGAACCGCTGGAGCCGGTACCGCTCAGAGAACGGCTTCCCGAACCCCTTCTGCCCCTCGGGGAAGACCGCCACTGGATACTCCTGTTCGAGCAGCCGGGTCATGTTGGCCGGGTTGCCCGGCACCCCACCGAGCCGCCGCATGACGAAACTCGCGAAAGGCAGCTCGAAGGCCCAGTTCAGGACCATCGCCTTGATCCAGCGCGGCAACGGATGCTCCTTCTGGATCGCGGTGGCGATCATGATCGCGTCAAACGGCAGGATCGCCCCGGAGTGGTTGGCCACCAGCAGGGCACGTCCGTGGCCGGGCACGTTTCCGACCCCGCTCACCTGGACCCGCCACCAGGTCCGGTAGAGGAACTCGAACAGGGGAAACACCGCCTCGGTGAACTCCTCGTCGAATCCCCACTCGTCCTCGTGGTACTCGCCGCTGGCCCGGCGCACGATCAGCTCGGTCAGATCGCGGGTCAGGCCGGCCCACTCCTCGACCGATCCGACCAGGTCGGCCGGGATCGACTCCGCGGCAGACGGACGGCTGCGGGTTCCGGTGGCCGGGCTCACTTGCTCACCCTGACCGGCGAACCGGGATGCGGGCTGCCGAACATCGAACGCACCCGGCTGGTGCGACCGGCGTAGTCACGAACCGCACCCTCGGTGTCGAATGCCGGCTCATACCCGATCTCCTCGCGAAGCCGGCGGTTGTCGCAGCCCCGTCCGTAGCGGAGCAGCAGCTCGGCGTCGCGGTACATGTCTGCGGCGGCGAGCTGACGCCCGAGCCGTTTGACCAGCGGACCGGCAATCAGCGGCGGCAGGCCGACCGAAGGCCGGCCGGCCAGGCGCAGCAGGCGGCTCAGCGAGATCGCCCCGTCCGGAGCGACGTTGACCGCCCCGCGAACGGGACCGGCAACGGCGGCCGAGAGGGCACCCTCGGCGTCGACCGGATGGAGCAGCTGCAAACGGGGATCGAATCCGAGCTGCACCGGGACCACCGGCAGCCCGAGGTAACGGGTGAACGGGTCCTCGAGTCCGGGGCCGATCTCGATCTGGAATCGCAGCATGCAGCAGGTGATTTCGGGGCGGCGGCGGGCGAAATTGTCGAAATAGCCCTCGAGTTCCCCGATGTCACGCTGAAACCTGGTCCGCAGCGGAAAGCGTCGCGCCATGTCCTCTGTGAAGAAGCAGGGTGCGCTCGCGGCCGATCCGTAGATCGCGGCCGAGCCCCGAACCACCAGCGCCTTCAGGGAAGGAGTTTTCTCGCAGGCGGCAAGAAGCTGGAGGGTGCCGATCACGTTGATGTCGTGCAGCGCCCGCGACGGACGGTCCTTGTCGGGATACCAGAGAATCCCGCAGTGGACCACGACGTCCGGTTCGAGCCCGGGGAGAATCCGTGAAATCACCGGATTCCTGATGTCCGCCTCGATGAACTCGGTCCGGCCGAGATCGGTGTCGGGCATGGTCGAGTCGATTCCGATCACCTCGCCGACGTCCGCCCGCCGGGCGAGACTCCGGGCCAGTCCGGCCCCCCAACGGGTAGCGACACCGGCAATCACCACACGTTCGGCCCCCGCCATGGCTACTCCTCGTCAGGCCCCGATCGGGCCTTGCGTTCGAGCTGCTCGACCCGGTCGGTCAGCTCGGAGAGGCGACTCTCGATCGCGACCAGCTCGTCCCGGGCGACCAGACGCATCCCTTCCAGGGTGTCCCGAGCCTCCTGGCCCCGGCGGCTCACCTCCCCGACCAGGCCCTGGGCCCGGTCCATGGTCTTGCCGGAGAGCTCGCTGGCCCGGTCCCGGGTTCTGGTGGTGGCGTCGAAAGCACCCTCGATCGCCTCACGGAGACTCTCGGGAATGCCGCGGCCGGACTTGCTGTCTTCCTTTTCCGACATGACCCAGAGTTTATGGCGCCGGCCACCGGACGGGGGCGAACCTTGGCCGGAACTCCCGATTCCGTCCAGGCCTAACCCTCAACCTCAGGGTTAGAATCAGTCTGTTTCGAGCTCCGGATCGCCCGCAGTTCATCGAGCGCATCGTCGAGCCGGTCCTCGGTCTCCTCCAGGCGGTTGGAGAGCACCCGAATCCGCCGCTCCAGCCGGTCCGCTTCCTCCCTCGAGGAAAGGTTGAGTACCCCCCGGGCCGTCTGCTGGGCCTCGATCGCCTTCTCTCGCGCCGCAGCCGCGGCTGACACGGCTCCACCGAAGACCGGACTGGAGACAACCACGTCGGCCAGCCCGCCCGCCACCTGTTCACCCGCCGACCGAATCCGGTCCCGGATGCCCTCCTGCTCTTCTGACATGAAGTGATCCTACGCTCGCAGGAAGGGCGGGTCCAGCGCGGAAGTACCTCTTCTGCGATACCTTGCTGTCCTGCCGAACCGGAGAGCGTCGGCAGGGTCTGGTTTAGTTCGGGAGTGACACAGGTGGAATACCGGCTGAAGTCGACAAGGCGCGATCGACTGACCGCACTGACAGCGGTCCTGTTGCCGCTTGCATTTCTCCTGTTTTCGGCACCTGCCCAAGGGGCCGACGAAACCGAGCTCCTGGGGCCTCCCGCCCCGGGCCAGAGCACGGTCAAACCGGCTGCCGCTCCGCCGAAGTCACCCGGCACCCCGACCACCGTGGATCCGGGCCAGACCCCGACTCCGACCCCGACTCCGACTCCGACCCCGCCTCCCGCCGAGCCTCCGGCGCCGGGTGGCGACGACGGTGACACCCCGCCTCCGCCCGACACGATCATCCCGGACGACCCTCAGCCGGATTCGGCCGATGGTGCCGGCGGGACTTCACCCGATGACACCCCGTCGACCGATCCGCTCCGGGTGAGCCCGCTCTCGGTTCCGAACTTCCTGATCGACAAGTTCGAGATCCCTCCCTTCCTGCTGCCGATCTACCAGGCCTGCGGCACCGAGTACGGAATCCCGTGGACCGTGCTCGCCGCGATCAACCGGATCGAAACCGGATTCGGCACCAACCTCTCGACCTCCTACGCCGGGGCGCTCGGCTGGATGCAGTTCCTCGACTCCTCCTGGAAGATGTTCGGGGTCGACGCCAACGGCGACAAGATCAAGGACCCCTACAACCCGGTCGATGCGATCTGCGCTGCCGCCAGCTACCTCAAGATCGCCGGCTACGCGGAAGACCCCCGCAAGGCGATCTTCGCGTACAACCACGCCGACTGGTACGTCAACGACATCCTGCAGCACGCCGCGGCCTACGGCAAGATCCCGACCGAGGTGATCACCGCCCTGACCGGCCTCACCGAGGGAGCACGCTTCCCGGTCGCAGCCGAAGCCACCTACGCCGACCAGATCTCGACCGACGAGGCAAAGCGCAAGGGACTGGCCTCCCAGAACGTGGAGTCCTCGGGCGACCGGGACTCGATCGAGATCTCCGCCGGGGCAGGCTCGCCGGTGATCGCGGTCAACGACGGTGTGGTCAGCGAGATCGACCCGACCGGGGGGACGGTCACGATCACCGACGCCTACGGCAACCGTTACTCATACGCCAGGCTGGGCTCGATCGCCAGCGTCCATCCGGTGCCCCGGGAGCGTCGACCGAAATCGACCAAGGGGACCGATCTGCCGGACCCGGGTGACGGTGCCGCCGAGGCAGCCGACCAGATGGGCACGGCCAAGGCCAACGACCGCCCTGACCGATCCGCCGATTCAGACACTGACCCTCAAGCAGAGGTTGATGCTCCGGTCGGTGACCGGTCCGAAGTCCTGGTCGATCCCGACGCCGCGGACCGGGCGGCCGATGCCGCCGCCGACGGCGGGGCTCCGGCCGACCCCGGCTCGGGTTCCTCGCCGGTTGCCGCGGCAAGGGAGCGCCGCTCGGCCCAGGGCGATCTCGCCCGGACCAGCGAGCCGGTGACCGAGAGCCGCAACACCGAGAACTCCCGCGGACGGGTGTACGCCAACCCCCTGCGGCCCCAGAACCAGAAGCGGGCCGAAGTTGACGGACGCTCGACCAGCGCACCCGTTTCCGGTGGATCCGGGGGATCCGGGACCGGAGTCGACGGCAAACCGGGCGACTACGTGATCTACGACGGCAGCAAGGCCGGGATCTACCGGTTCGACCAGGAGACTGCCGAGCTGCAGCCACTCAAGAAGGGTTCCCGGGTGATCGCCGGCACGGTGCTCGGACGACTCGCCGAGACCGGCGGCCAGGCGGCAATCGAGTTCTCGATCCAGCCCGGCGGGGAGAGCTCCCCGAAGATCGACCCCAAGCCCTTCCTCGACGGCTGGCGGCTCCTGGCCGAAACCAACATCTACAACGCCAAGGGCGGCAACCGGTTCGCCGACCGGCTCGGTGTCGGCGGGGTCCTGCTGCTCTCCAAGCCGGCCCTCCAGCGCCGGATCCTTTCCGATCCCGGACTCGACATCTACGAGTGTGGTCGTCAGGACATCGCCTCCGGGTTCACCGACCGGCGGATCCTCGCGATGCTGGCCTTCCTCCGGGAGCGCGGCTTCACGATGATGATCACCTCCCTGACCTGCGGTCACGGCGTCAACACCAGCTCCGGGAACGTCTCGGAGCACACCACCGGCGGGGCGGTCGACATCGCGGCCTTCAACGGACAGGTCGTGACCTCGGCCACCCAGGGTCCGGGGACCTACATCGACCAGGCGGCCCGGGCGGTGATGAGCCTCCAGGGGGCGATGACCCCGCATCAGGTGATCTCGCTGGCCGACTACGGCAACGGGATCGGTTTCGCGATGGGCGACCACGACGACCACCTGCACGTCGGCTACGCGCCGACCGCGACCGGCGGCCGTCCCGGTGCCCCGCTCGCCACGCTCGGGGCACGCCAGTGGAAGCGCCTGACCGACCGCCTCGGGGAGATCGAGAACCCCGACGTCCCCACCGCCCCGTCCCGCAACTCGCTTCCGGCCGACAAGTCCGAAGCAGACAAGTAGCCCATCGATACCTTCTTCGGTTTCATCCAGTGTGAGCTGCCCGGCTCACTTGCCCTGGATGACGGCCGCTATCTCGACCGGGGTCCGGGAGGACCGTACGTGCTGGGCATCGAAACCGAAGGGGCGCTGCCGCCACCCCGACGCAAGCGTCGGCGTCCCCGCGGTGTCGATCCGGCCCGCGGACCGGTTGCGGTCCCGCTGACTGTCACAACCGTGGTGTTTGCCGCGGAACCACTGGCCGCGGACGGCGCCGCAGAGTGGCTCCGGGCCGGATCCTCCGACCCCCGGACCGGCGAGCTGATCGAGACCGCCCTTGCCGTCCTCGAACGCGGGCTGGCCGTCGCTGCCGCGACCACCGGAAGGGCGATCGGTGAACCACCGGGACCGGAACAGATCCTGGCGGCCCGGATCGGGTACGGCGAGGGTGAGCGGGTGTACGAGGGCCGCTACGCCGAGGCGCTGGAGATCGATCCCGCCTCGAACAGCATGAGCGCCCGCAGTCGGCGTCTGGAACGGATCGTGCCGCTCTCCCGGATGGCCGGGATCCTCGGTGGACGGGACCGCCTCCCGGCCTGCGAGGTGATGGTGCCCCGAGTCAGAGCCGATCTCGACGGGGGGCGATTCCTCCCGGCCGCGCTCACGATCGGTGAGGCCGTCCGGGCAACCGTCGCCGAACTGGAGTTTGCGCTCGAGAGTCCCGATCACGAGCAGGACATGGACCGGCTGGCGGAGCTCCTCCCCGACCTGCTGCGGATGCCCTCTGAGCTGCTCGTCGAAGGCGAAGAGGGGGCTGGAGCCGCCCTCGAGGAGCAGTTCAGGCCAGCGGTCGAAGCGGCTCTGGAGCTAGCCGAGCGAGTGATCCGTCGCTACCGGATCAGCTCCCAGTAGCGCCCGTGAGCCAAAGTCCGCCCGGATCGGTCGGGGATCGACTAGTTTAGGCGCATGGCTCCGAACGGTTCGCCGGGGGCGATCACCCCGCGGGAAGCCTCGATCTTCGCCGCGGCCGCGGACGCACTGCTGGCCCCGGAACCCCGTCTGCCCCCGGTCCACGAGACCGACCTGGTCGACGGTTTCGACGACTGGATGGGCCACGCTCCGTCACTGAACCGGCACACGGTGAAGCTGGGCCTCTATCTGCTCGAGATCGCGCCACTGCCGATTCACGGCAAACGCTTCCGGACGCTCGACCGGCAGCGTCGGCTGGCCTTCCTGTCGCCGAAGTCGGGCTGGCGTCCCGCCCTGCTGATCACCCTGGTCGACACGCTGCGGATGGTCGCGGCAACCGCCTACTTCGCGGACGACCGGGTCGCCCGACAACTCGGATATGACGCCGACTTCAGGGTTGCGCGGGGCCGGATGCTGCGCGCCGAGGAAGGTCGCCCTTGAATCCCACCGCAACCCGTCCGACCACCGGTGACGCCTACCGGGACGGCCGGGACGCCTTCCGGCCGTCCGAAGTGCGGATCCGGAGCGGGGCCGGGATCACCGACAGCCTCCGCCTTCAGGCCGACGTCTGTGTGATCGGCACCGGCGCCGGGGGCGCAGTCGCCGCCAAGGAACTGGCCGAGGGCGGTCTCGAAGTGATCATGCTCGAGGAGGGGGAGCACCACGTCACCGACAGTTTCACGGCCCGGCCCCGTGAAATGATGGCCCGCCTTTATCGCGACGCCGGCCAGACCGTGACCCTCGGCAATGCTCCGGTTCTGCTGCCCCAGGGCCGGGCGGTCGGTGGCACCACACTGATCAACTCCGGCACCTGTTTCCGCACCCCGGAGCCCGTCCTCGCCGCCTGGCAGGAGGGTTTCGGCCTGCCGATCGACGCCGGGGAGATGGACCCCTACTTCCGCCGGGTTGAACGGGTGATCAACGTGGCTCAGGTTCCGGCCGATATCGCGGGCCGCAACACGCAGGTGGTCAAGCGCGGGGCCGACGCGCTCGGCTGGTCCGGTGACTACCTGTACCGGAACGCCCGTGGCTGCGTCGGCTCCGGGGTCTGCCCGGCGGGCTGCCCCACCGCCGCCAAGCAGCACACCGGGATCACCTACGTGGCAAGGGCGTGGGACGCCGGCGCGATCACCTGCACCGGCTGTCGGGCCGACCGGATCCTGATCAGGTCCGGAGCGGTGCGCGGCGTCGAGGCAGAGACCTCCGGCGGCGGCCGGCTCACGGTCGAGGCCGAGACCGTGATCGTCGCCGGCGGGGCAGTCCAGACCCCGGTGCTACTGATGCGGCAGGGTCTGGTGGACCGGTCGGGTCAACTCGGCCGGAACCTGACCGTGCATCCGGCCACCGCAGTGCTCGCCCTGATGGACGAGATCGTCGACCTGGCGACCGGAGTCCCGCAGTCGTACTACGTCGACGAGTTCGCCGGGGAGGGGATCATGCTCGAGGGTGCGGCCGGGCCACCGGAGTACGTCGCCGCCCTGATCCCGGACTCGGGGGAGGCTCACCGCGACCTGATGCTCGAGTATCCACACATCGCCGAGTTCGGCGGCATGGTCTCCGAGGTGTCCCGGGGTCGGATCGATCTGGTCGGCGGCCAGCCGTTCGTTCGCTACGACCTGCTGCCGCCCGATGTGGAATCGCTTGGCAGGGTGGTGGAACTGCTGGTGCGGCTGTTCACCGCCGCCGGAGCCCGCCGGTTGATGCTGCCGCTCCGCCGACTGCCGACAGTCTCGCCGGGGGACCATGCCGCGATCCGGAGCTCTCGTCCGCGGGCTTCCGATTTCAAACTGATGGCCTTCCATCCGCTCGGCACTGCCCGGGCCCACGTCGATCCGGACCGGGGTGTGGTCGACGGCAATCTCGCGGTACACGGCATCGACGGCCTCTACATTGCCGACGGCAGCGTCGTCCCCACTCCCCTCGGGGTCAATCCCCAGCAGACCATAATGGCGCTCGCCAATCGCCTCGCCTGCCACCTGCTCGCCAGCCCGCCACCGGACGACGAGCCCGAACCTGAACAGATCGCAAAACCGAAAACCAAGGAGATGAAGGATGTCCTTTCTCGTTGATTCACCCTGGCTGTACGGGATCGGCAAGGCTTATGCCGAGCGGACCGAGGAACCGGAGAATGAGGAAAAGGCCCTGAAACTGGGAGCCGCCACGATCGCCGCTTTCTGGGGTTTGAGCGTCCCCCTGTACCTGAATCAGCGCTGGACCACACCGGTGTGGAAGGCATGCCTCGCCCGGAGTGGCCGCGACTGGATGGTGAACTCGGGTGTCCTCAGGATCGACCCGGAGGAGATCGGCCCGCGGGGCCACGCCGTCGCTGCCGGCCTCTTCGCCACCTATCCGTTGTGGCTGTGGCTGGGATACCGGCATGGCCGCAGGTCCCGGGCTTCCGGCCGGGCCGATACCTGAGGGCGGGACGGTGAGACCCCTCGCCGACCCCCGGTTCCCGGATGTAGCCACCGATCGAGGGCACTACGAGAGCTGGTATCTCAAGGCCGGGGATCGAGACCGCGGGCTCGCCATCTGGATCCGGTACACGGTGCACAAGCGGCCCGGCCGGCTACCGGAGGGATCGCTCTGGTTCACCCTGTTCGACGTCGAGGCCGAACGACCGTTCGCGGTGAAACAGACCGCCGGTCCGGGATCCGCGATCCCGGGAAGCGGCTGCTTTCTGGAGGTCGAGGGACTGGGGAGTTTCGGTCCCGACCGGGCCGCAGGGACGATCAGCGGGATGGATCGCGAGGCTTCATGGCAACTGGAAATCACCGGGACGGAAGCACCGCTTGAACACCTGCCGTCACGGCTGTACGAAACCGGTTTTCCCCGGACCAAGCTGCTCACGGTGCAGCCGGCGGGGCGTTTTTCCGGGACGGTCGAAGCCGGCGGCCGGAAGGTCGAGCTGGACGGCTGGCCCGGGATGATCGGACACAACTGGGGTGTCCGGCACGCCGAGCGCTGGATCTGGCTTCACGGCACCGATTTCGAGGGCCGGGGTCCCGACACCTGGATCGATCTGGCCTGCGGGCAGTTGCGGATCGGTCGATGGACCACCCCCTGGGTGACCAACGGTGCGGTCAGCATCGACGGTGACCGTTTTCGGCTGGGCGGGATTCTCAAGTCCCTGCGCGGATCACGGATCCGGCCGGAAAGCGGCGGCGGCAGGATCACGGTCGGAAGTGACGGTCTCGATCTCTCGGCGCGGATCAGCGCTCCGGCCGGGAACACGGTCGCATGGGTCTACGCCGATCCCGACGGATCGGAACATCACACCCTGAACTGCTCCATCTCCGGACTGGAAGTGACCGCCAGCGGTACCGGCCGGGAACCGGTTGAACTGAGAACCGCCACCGGGGCCGCCTACGAGTACGGCAGCCGCGACTTTACCCACGGGATTCCGGTCGAGCCGTTCACCGACGGCTGAGGCCGGATCGGTCAGAAACCGGCCGCTCGGGGCAACTCGATGCCCAGCGCCTCAAGCACCGTCGGGTGCTCGAGGCTTGGCGCGACGAGGTCGGCATCCGAAAGGTCGATTCCGGGGACCGACGGCACCCCGATGACGAACAGTCCGGCGGCGATCCCTGCGCCCACACCGGAGGGAGAGTCCTCCAGGGCGAACACCCGCTTCGAAGGCTCAACCCCGAGGCGAAGACATCCCTCCAGATACGCATCCGGCGCCGGTTTCGCTTCCGGCACCTCGTGGGCGGAGATCACCACGTCGAACGGCATACCGGTGACCGCCATCTCGTGCGACCGCTCGATGAAACGACGGGGGGAGTTCGAGACCAGGCCGACCGGCACCCGCTCCCGGCGGAGCAGCTCGATCAGTTCGAGCGACCCCACCATCGGGTCCACCCCGCCCTCGAGTTCGGCCAGGACGAGCTCATCGAGTTCCGCGATCAGCTGATCCTCGCGGCCCGGTTCATCGAGAAAGTCGGCGAGCTTCATTCCGGCGACCGCTGCCGGGGACCCGACCAGGCTCCGCTTGTGGTCGATCGTGAACTCTCGCCCACGGGCTTCGAACAGTCTCTGCTCGCCACGCGACCAGACCGCCTCGGTGTCGAGCACCAGGCCATCGTTGTCGAAGAGCACGGCTTCCGGAAACGGCATGTCGCCCAGACTAGCGTCAGGTCTGTGTGCGGGGGTGCTCCAGACCTGCGGACAACTCACACCAAGCCTCTAGTATTTCGGGTCGAGGGCGCGACTGACGGGCGGTTTGCGGGTTAGGGAGAGAGCAGTCGGGAAGAAATTGATGAAGCCGCGGGGAAAACTGGAAAGAGCGCATGCCGAAGCGAGGCTCGACGGTCGCGTCGCCCTGCTCCTGGCCATGGTCCTGCTGGCTGTGGGCCTGATCGGCTCCACCGGGGCCTCGATCGCCTTCGCTGCCGCGGGACCATCGGCCGTGGATGCCGGTACTGGATCGGCCAGCACCCCACCGATGGTTCTGCCCGGTTCCGCTGCCGGAATCTCCCGCTCCGGTTCGGTCACAGACCCCTGCATCACATGCGGTAGCTGGATCATCGGGGCCGTTCCGGGTCCGATCGGCCAGCGAGTGGCTGTCCGCCATGGTGCCGATCCGGTCGCTTCCCGGCTGGGGATCTTCCGGATCCGGCGTGCCGATGCCGCCGGACTGGCGCGGGATCTCGACCGTTCCGGACGGTTGCGGTTCGCCGAACCCGACGTTGCGGTCCGTCCGGCCGGATACCCGCCGGATCTCCGGGCCGGACAGCAGACCTGGCTCGACCAGATCGTCAATCCGGTCGACACCACCCCGCCACAGGTCGGCACGACCAGCCCGATGCTGGGCTTGATCGAGCAGGGAATCGATCCCTCCCACCCGGATCTGGTCAAGGCCAACCTGACCGGAGCCAAGCCGAGCGGGACCCTCACCCTGGACAGCCACGGGACCGCGGTGGCCGGCATCGCCGGCTCGCCCGGCGCAGACGGTGGAATTCGCGGGGTTCTGCCCGGGGCCAGAATGCAGTACTTCCCTGCCGGCGCCAGCTGCGCCACCGCGGCGGCCTCGGTGGTTGACGCGTCGAGGGCGGGCGCCAGGGTGATCAACATGAGCTACACGATGCCCAAGTGCTACACCCACTATCTGGCCACCCAGTACGCGGTGAGCCGTGACGTTCTCCCGGTTGCAGCTGCCGGCAACACCGGAGACCAGGGCAATGCGGTCCAGTGGCCGGCGGCCGATCCACATGTGCTTTCGGTCTCCGCAGTTGACGGTGACAACCTGATCGCGCCCTTCTCGACCCGCAACCGGAAGGTGGACATCACCGCCCCCGGCGACCGGGTCATCGCCCCGGTGACCACCTCCGGAGGCTCGAGCTCGGACGGAACCGAAATCACGGAGCATGTCTGGGCCCTGGTGAGCGGAACCAGCTTCTCCGCCCCGATGGTGGCTGCTGCCGCCACCTGGATCCGCCAGGTGCGGCCGGGATACTCTGCCGCCCAGACGAGACAGCTCCTGCTCCGCTCCGCGACCGATCTTGGCCTTTCCGGCCGGGATCCGCTCTACGGGAACGGTCTCCTGGATATCGACCGCGCCCTGATCGGTCCCCGGCCGCCCGACGATCCCTTCGAGCCGAACGATGACATCGCCCTGCTCAAGGGGACCGGACTGATTCCCGGGACCGGGCCGCTCTGGAAGCCGGGAGGACGACGGGTGGTGCGGCTGCGGGCGACGCTTTCGGCGGCCAAGGATCCGGTGGACGTCTACCGGATCCGGATTCCGGCCCGCAAGCGGATCCTGGTCATGGCATCCCAGATCGAAGGCGACGTCCGCATCACGGCACTGAAGCCGAACACCCGAACCCTGAAGAAGACCAGGGGCAAGGTCATCATCAAGTCGGACAGGCCGCATCCCCGCACCGAGGGAATCAAGGTCGGAAACCTCCGCCGCAAGTCACAGGAGATCTGGCTGGCGGTCACCCCCGGCCGGAAGGCCCGGGAAGATCACGCCACCTACCGACTGACCATCCACCCCACTCGCTGAACCGCAAGCTTTCGACAGCGGGTTTCCCGCATCATGGGACTGACAAAGCTCCCCTCGACGGCTGCTGGTTCATCTCGATGCCACGGGTTTGCTCCCGATCCGTCCCAACCGCCAACCCGGAGGCAGGAACGAACCCTCGGACCAGTCGCTCGGGGGGGGACGGTCAGCAAGAGAGGGCGCCACCTGGCGCCCTCTCTGTGAAGCGGTATGTCGCCGTGGCTACCTGTTCTGCCACTTCGGCTTGCGCTTGCCGAGGAAGGCGGAGATGCCCTCCTTGCCGTCCTCGCTGAAGAAGACCGTGGCGAAGCCCTGCTTCTCGGCGTCGATCCCGGCATCCGGGTCGCCGCCGTCGAAGGAAACCTGCTTGACCTGCTCCACCGCCAGCGGTGCCTGACCGGCCAGGCGACGGCCCCAGTTCAGGGCGACATCAAACAGCTCGTGGTCCGGGACCACCCGGTTGACCAGCCCGAAATCCTCGGCCGTGTAGGCCGAGATCGGGTCGCCGACCGTGTTCATCTCGAGCGCCCGGGCGCGACCGATCAGCCGCGGCAGACGCTGGGTGCCACCGAAACCGGGGATGATTCCCAGCTTGATCTCGGGCTGACCGAACACGGCCGCCTCCGCCGCGAGACGGAAGTCGCAGGCCATCGCCAGCTCGCAGCCGCCACCGAAGGCGAGCGAGTTGACCGCGGCGATCGTGACCACCCGGTGCTTGCCGAACTCCTTGAGCAGCTCGTGACCCCCGTTGATCAGGGCGGCACCGGCCTCGACGTCGAACTTGGTGAACGCCTTGATGTCGGCACCGGCCGAGAACACGGCCGGGTTGGCCGAGGCGATCACCATCGCGCCGATCTCCTCGTTGGCCTTGACCCGCTCCCAGACGGTCGAGAGGTCCTCGATCACCTGGGGTGAGATCGCGTTCATCGGCAGATTGTTCAGCCAGGCGATCGCCACGTTGCCGCGGGTCTCCAGCTTGACCTTCTCCGGCTGGTCACCCTCGTCCGGCTGCGGCCAGGCGTAGAAGCCCTGGCCGGAACCGAAGCCGAGACGACCCTGGGCGACCAGACGCTTCAGCGTGACCGGCACCGGGAACCGCTCGTCACCGTACTTCTCGTTGAGTCGCTCGATCCGCTCCAGGGAGACATCGAGGCCGTCGATATCGGCCTTCCAGAAGGGCGGGAAGAGTCCGCGCGGCGGCGCCATCCCGGCTCCGGCCATCATCCCGAAGTCGATGTCGCGGACCGAGCAGACACCCTCCTCGAGCAGCAGGCAGGACTCGATCAGGGCCTTTGCCAGGAAGAGATCGGTCAGTTCCTGCGGGTCGGCATCGGCGTCACCCGGAACGTTCGGCTCGCCATCCTTGTAGAGACCCTCGCCACCGGTCTTGGCGCCGAGCTTGCCCTCACCGACCAGCTTCTTCATCCCCTGGTGGGAGTAGAAGCGCTCACCGTAGGACTCGGAGAGGTGCTCCGCCACGTGGGACACGGTGTCGAGACCGAGCATGTCAACCAGGATGAAGGGACCCATCGGGGCGACGTTGGCCGCGCCGACACCCTCGTCGATCTTCTTGATCGAGAGACCGCGCTCCTCCTGGGCCCGCCAGATCTCGCCGACCGCGGAGTTGAGGATCCGGTTGACCACGAAGCCGGGAACCTCGCCACAGGTGATCGGCTGCTTGCCGATCGCCATCGCGAAGTTGGAGGCGACCTGGACCGTCTCGGGGCTGGTGTCGTCGCCGACGATCACCTCGACCAGCGGCATCACCGATGCCGGGTAGAAGAAGTGGAAGCCGACCACCTTGTCCGGGCGGATCGTCGCTTCGGACATCTCGGAGATCGAGAGGCCGGAGGTGTTGGAGGAGATGATCGCGTGACCCGGGGTGACCGCATCGAGCTCGGCGAACACGGCCTGCTTGATCGCCATCTTCTCGGGGACGGCCTCGATCACGAAGTCGACATCACCGAACTCGTCGTAGGTGACCGTGCCGGTCACCAGACCGAGGACCTCGGCCAGACGGGCGTCGGCCTCCTCCTGGGTCATCCGGCCCTTCTTGACCCGTCCGGCCAGCTGGCCGGCGGTCACGTTCTTGACCTCTTCGATCGCGTGATCGACGAACTTCTGGTCGACGTCCTTGACTACGACGGGAATGTCGGATGCGGCGATCGCCTGTGCGATCTGACCGCCCATAGTGCCGCCACCAACGACGGCTGCCTTCTGGACAAACATGAGGTTTCTTGATCCTCCGGTTGGTTGGGGTAAGTCTGTGTGAGAGAAAGTTGACTCGCGAGTCAACAGGGCAGCCGTAAGGCTATAGATTCGGCCGTGATCCGCGGATTGCGCGGTAGTTGGCCGCGGTCCGACATCGTAGGAACCCGCGTGACCTCCGACCGGGCCGCCCGGAGTCGACCGACCGGCACCTGATACCGTCCACCCTGTCGGTTGGCCGCCATCGGCTGCCGAGAGGTTCTGTTCCTGCCTTCGCAACACGCGTTTTCGGGGTAGCCGGATCTCACCCTCCCCCTCACATTCAGGAGCAGTACATGAGTTCTCCCACGTCCTTTTCCGGACTCGGCGTATCCGAGCCCGTGGTCAAAGCCCTCCGCGAGCGCGGTATCGAAAACCCCTTCCCGGTCCAGAGCCAGGTGATCGAGGACGTCCTCGACGGCGATGACGTCCTGGTCCAGTCGCCGACCGGTTCCGGCAAGACTCTTGCGTTCGGAGTCCCGCTGGTCGACATGATCGAGGCCTCCGCCCGGCGGCCGGCCGCGCTGATCCTCGCCCCGACCCGTGAGCTCGCCTCCCAGATCGTTGACGAGATGGAGTCGATCTGCCGCGCCCGGGCGCTCTCGATCGCCGCGGTCTACGGCGGGGTCGGCCTGCAGGCCCAGGGCAAGCGGGCCGCCCGCGCCCACATCGTGGTCGCCTGTCCCGGACGGCTCGAGGATCAGCTTCAGCGTGGAGCATTCAGCCTCGATCACGTCCGGCACCTGGTGCTCGACGAGGCCGACCGGATGCTCGACATGGGCTTCAAGCCTGCGGTTGACCGGATCGTGAAGCGTCTCACCCCGGAGCGCCAGACGCTCTTCTTCTCCGCCACCCTGGAAGGTCCCGCCGGTCAACAGGCCCGGGCGTACACGGTCGACCCGAAGGTCCACGTGAATCAACCGCGGGCCGAGGATCGCGGCCGGATCGAACACCGGTTCATTCACGTCAGCCATGAGGCCAAGGTGGAGACCCTGATCGGCGAGCTGGAAGGCTCCGAGCGCGGACGCACCCTGGTCTTTGTGCGGACCAAGCACGGCGCCGACCGACTGGTCAAGCGACTCGGCAAGCGCAGCTCGGTCAAGGCAGTCGCGATGCACGGAAACCGCTCCCAGAGCCAGCGCCAACGTGCCCTGGCCGATTTCGAGCGGGGCAAGGTGGACACCCTGGTCGCGACCGACGTCGCCGCCCGCGGAATCGATGTGGCCGACGTGACCCACGTGATCAACTTCGACCTTCCCCCGGACCAGGACACGTTCGTCCACCGGGTTGGTCGTACCGCCCGGGCCGGAAATGACGGGATCGGAATCAGCTTCGTGATGACCGACCAGTCGAGGGACATGTGGAAGATCGCCCGGTCGCTCGGCCTGGACGAGGAGCTCGCGGCGTCCGGTGTGCCGACCTCCGGTCCCTCCGGAAAACCGGAATCGGGAGGAGGGCGACAGCGACCTCAGCGGCCCGCAGCCGGTCGGAACGGTGGCGGATCGGGACGTGGCCGGGGCCGGCGATCGGGTCAGGGACGGCGGCGCAACCGCTGACCGGGCCTGCCGGGGCAGCCTCCATCGGCTCTGACCCTGCTACCCTGCGCGCCAAGGCCGGGCAAACCGTCCGGCAAAAGTCGTGCGTAGCGCTCGCAGTCGTTGCTTTTCAGCATCCTCCGCGTTTGCAGCACAAAGTACGTGGAGGAAGTAATGCCTACTGGCACAGTGAAGTGGTTCAGTGACGAGAAGGGATTCGGTTTCATCACCCCCGATGACGGATCCAAGGACGTTTTCGTCCACCACACCGCGATTCAGTCCGACGGCTTTCGCACCCTCGCCGAGGGCGCCAAGGTGAGCTACGAGGCCGAGGACGGACCCAAGGGACCCGCCGCGGCTTCGGTCGAGCCGATCTGAGCCGGACCCGAAAGCTGTATCGAAGAACCCGCCTTCCGGCGGGTTCTTCGTTTTAAGCAGGAATTTCCGGGTACATACCGAATCACAGACCCGTCTGTGCGGTTAGCAACAATAGGCTCATGAGTTCACGTTTCCACGTAAGAGAAAGGGTTTTCGGCGGACGCCGCAGCAGGTCCTCCCGCCCGGATCGGCCCGTTCCCGGTCGTGGATCGGACCCGGCTTTCGGCGACGGAACCATCGTGACCACCTCGCCGGGAGGGGCTGCCGCATCCCTGACTCATGGTTCCGATCCGGTCACTCTGGACACCGTGGCCTGGGATCAGCCCGAGAAATCGGCTTCCTACCTGATCCCCGGACGCAAGCGGCTGCTGATCGACACCGGTTCCGCGATCTCGGTCGGCAACCTGCTGCGGGCACTGGACGAACTTGATGTGGACCGGATCGAGTACGTCGCCCTCACCCACTCCCATCCGGACCAGGCGGGTGGCGCCGGTGAGATCGCCCGGCGCTTCCCCGAGGCGACCTTTCTCGCCCATCCCGGCTCGGCCACCTGGCTCAGCGAGCCCGACCGGCTGGTCGCATGCATGAAGTCGATGGGGGGAGCCAACACCGTCAAGATGTTCGGAACCCCCTCCCCGGTCCCGGAGGACCGCATCCGCAAGGTCGTCGACGGCGACACCATCGATCTCGGTGACCGCCAGATCGAGGCGATCGCCGCCCCCGGCCACACCGCCACCCAGCTGGCCTGGTTCGACCGGAGCAACGGAGCTCTCTTCTGCGGCGACGCACTCGGGGTCAGGATTCCGGGCAGCCATGCGGTGCGTCCGGCCACCCCGCCCGTCGACTTCTCGCGCAGCCGCTCGCTCGAATCGATCGAGCGGCTCCGCCGGACGGATGCACAGTCGGTCTGGCGATCGCACTTCGGACCCTCCGAGGGAAGCCTCGAGGTCGAGTGTGACCGGGCGGTCGAGGCACTCGACCGGTGGCACGACTCATTCCTTGAGCAGTGCGGCAAGGCCGATGGCGACGAAGACCTGAACCGCAGGTTCAACGCCTCGCTGGAGGCGAAGCTCGAGCCGGTGGCCCCGGCGGTGCGCCGGAGTCTGGAGTTGATCAGCCCCGCCTGGCTGAACCTGGCCGGGATGAGGGGCGACCGGGACCGCGAGGATTCCGCCCGCGGACGCCTGACCGACGCCGCCTGAGTCGCTTCCTACCGCTCGGATTCGATCTGTCCCGGGACCCTCGCCGGGGGACGACGGTACCTGGCCGGAGTGCGTGACAGCCGGATCGGACTGGCCGGCAACCGGACCTGGCCACCGTCCTCGTACCCGACCGTGACGATCGGATCCAGGCCGAGGTCCGAGGCAAGCCTGAACGCCTCTCCGATGTCGTTGACGCGGCCGGCCGGGACCCGAACCCGGGCGAGCCGTTCGGTCCAGTGGTCGACCGGCCTTTCGCGAAGATGGAGTTCCAGCTGATCCCGCAGCGAGTCCCGGTTCGAGACCCGCAGTTCATTGCTGCGGTATCGGTCGTCATCGGCCAGATCCGGGACCCCGAGCTCCTCGCAGAGATCCCGGAACTGGCGGTCGTTGCCAACCGCCAGGACGAGGTCGCCATCGGCCGCGGCATAGGCCGAGTACGGGGCGATCGAGGGGTGATCGTTACCCATCCGTCCGGCGACCACCCCACCCGCGGTGTAAGCCGCCGACTGGTTCACCAACGAGGCCAGCAGGGAGGAGAGCAGATTGATGTCCACCCGCTGTCCCTCACCGGTGGCGTCGCGATGGCGGAGCGCCGCGAGAATCCCGATGCCGGCAAAAAGACCGGCCAGCACGTCAACCATCGCCACCCCGACCTTGCGCGGTGGCTCCCCGGCACCCCCGGTGATGCTCATCAGTCCACCCACCGCCTGGGCCAGGAGGTCGTATCCGGGCATCGCCCTGCCCTCCCCGTCCCCGAACCCGGTGATCGAGCAGTAGATCAGGCCCGGATTCAGTTCCTTCAGGGCCTCGTAGCCCAGTCCCAGTGAGTCCATCAGCCCGACCCGGAAGTTCTCGACGAGAATGTCCGAATCGGCGATCAGTCGCCGGGCTTCCTCCTGACCGTCCGGGTCCCTCAGGTCGACGACCTGCGACACCTTGTTGCGATTGACCGACAGAAAGTAGGTCGCGACCCCGTGCTCATCCTGCGGGGGCAGCCAGGCCCTGGTGTCGTCGCCGCTTCCGGGACGCTCGATCTTGACCACGTCGGCTCCGAGATCCCCGAGGATCATCGTGGCAAACGGCCCGGCCAGAACGCGGGAGAAATCGGCCACCCTGAGGCCCTCCAGAGCTGAATCCTGCTTGTCCGGGCCGGGGGGATCTTCGCTGCGCGGTGTGCTGGTCATTCCGTCAACCGTAGCGGCCCGGGCCGGCTTGACCGGACGGTCGGCACCACCGGCATCTGAGAAGCTGACCGAATGCCCCGGGACAGTGAACTCGACCGCCGTTCGATCACCGTCCTCGCGGCCGGTCACTGCTGCGTCGACATCTGCCAGGGGGCGATCCCCGCGCTGATGCCGTTCATGGTGATCCGCCGTGGCTACAGCTACTCCGAGGCAACCGCCCTGCTTCTGGTCATGACCTTCGCCTCCTCGATGCTTCAACCGATCTTCGGCCACGCCTCCGACCGGCGGTCACTGGCCTGGCTTCTCCCCGGCGGGATCCTGCTCGGCGGAATCGGGCTCGCCGTGGTCGGTCTCACCGCCTCCTTCGGCCTGACCCTGGCCGCGGTATTCCTGTCCGGGCTGGGCGTCGGCGCCTATCACCCGGAGGGTGCCCGGTTCGCAAACTTCGTCGCGGGAGAACGCCGGGCCACCGGAATGAGCCTGTACGCGGTCGGCGGGAACATCGGCTTCGCCCTCGGTCCGGTGGTGGTCACCGCCCTGGTCCTGCCGCTCGGCATCGGCGGGCTGGCCTGGATCGGGATCCCGATGGCGATCGCCGCCGCCCTGCTCGCATCCGAGCTGCCACGGTTGAAACGGTTCGCGGACCCGGGAGCAGAAGCCACCGGAGCACCGTCCGGCGAGACCGGGGACCGCTGGCTGCCGTTCAGCGGGGTCGCCGCGATCGCCGGCTTCCGTTCCGCCACCTACTTTGCCTTGCAGGCATTCGTGCCGCTCTGGTTCATTCAGCACCTCGACGAGTCGGCCGCGGTCGGCAACGGGGCGCTTGCCGCGCTGCTCCTGGCCGGTGCCATCGGCACCCTGATCGGTGGCCGAGCTGCCGACCGCGCCGGCCGGCGACTGGTGATCAAGGTCTCGATGGGTCTGACCACGCCGCTGATCCTCGCCTTTCTGCTGGTCGGACCGATCCCGGCAATCATCGTTCTCGCAGCGACCGGATTCTTCATGATCGGCACCTTCTCGATCACGGTCGTCCTGGGACAGGAGTACCTGCCGAACCGCATCGGGCTGGCCTCCGGGGTGACCCTGGGGGCGGCAATCGGGTTCGGTGGCCTGGTGGCGTGGTTGCTGGGGCTTGTCGCCGACCAGACCGGCCTGCTGACCGTGCTCCTGATCACCGCCGCCATGCCGCTTCCGGCCTTCCTCTTTGCGACCGTTCTTCCCGCCCCGAACCGGTAGCCGCCGCGAAGCCTGCGTCGCCGCCCCTGAATCCGTGCAGAGCCACCGCCGGGGCGTTAACTTGAAGTCCCTCGGGAATCCGCCCGGGGCGGGTCAGGACGGACTGACGCAGGGACGGCTCAGATAGAACCCCACACGGAAATTTCGCAGGACACGACTCTCGCCCCGTTGATGGCGGAACTGAACGACTGCCGTTCCCTGGCCGAGGCGGGGAAACGCGTCACCGCATTCATGATCGAGAGTTTCGGTGCGACCGCGGCCGCGGTCTTCGACGTGGAGGGTCCGGTTGCGGCCCATCCCGCGCGGATCCCCGCCCCCTTGATCGGCGAGCTCGGGGAGATTCCCCCCGGGGTCGGGGCGTGGTCCCCGGTTGAAACCGAGAGTGGTCTGGTGGCTATCTCCTATCTGGTCGGCGGGTCGGATCGGGTACGGGTCGTGTCCGCGTGGGAACGGACCAACTCCGGCTCGGTTTCCCGGGTTCGCACCGTCGCCGAGGTTCTGGCGGGCTGGCTGGAGGCCGCCGATTCCGACTCGATCAAGCGGGAGTGGCCGAAGCCGGAGTACAGGCGTCATCCCCTGAACAACGAGGATTTCGCCAACCTGATCGAGGCCATCCCGGCGATCTTCTACATCGCCGAGATGGGAGTCGATGGTCGTTGGCACTACGTCAGCCCCCAGATCGAGAAGGTGCTGGGCTACTCGCCGGCTGAGTGGATGGAAGACCACGAACTCTGGTACCGGTCGATCCATCCCGATGACCTTGAACACGCCCTCTCGTTCGAGGACAAGAGGCTGATCGGTCTCGACATGATGCCTCCGGCCGCGTACCGGCTGCGGACCAAGGAGGGACGCTACATCTGGATCTACGAACGCTCGCGACTGATTCGGAACCAGGAGGGGACCCCCCTCTGGCACGGCGTGGTCCAGGATGTGACCGCGCTCAAGGAGGCCGAGATCAGCCTGGCCCGCAAGGTCGAGCAGCAGGCGATCCTGGCCAAACTCGGCGAGATGGCAGTACAGGGAGTCAGGCCCGACGAACTGCTGGAGAACGCGGTCCGCCGGATCGCCGGACTCGAGAGCGCGATCGAGGTTTCCGTGTGGGAACAGGTGAGCGATGACACCCTCGGGGTGATCGCCCGCTCCGGCAACCTGGGAAAGTACGATCGCATCCCATTTCTCACCGACGATTTCCCCGGGGCGGATCTGATTCGGGGGAGGCCGGCCCTGATTCAAAGCTGGGACAACGACGATCACCGACTCGATCCGTTCCGGGAAACCAGGCCTCCCGAGGCAGCCAGCAGCTTCGCTGCCCCGATCTTCGGGACTGACGAAGGGTTCGGGTTTCTCCTGATCCACTCGGATCACGAAGACGCCTTCTCCGCGGAGGACTCCGATTTCCTGCTGGCAACTGCCGGCATGCTCGGCAACGCCATCCAGCGCAGCCGGGCGGATCATCAGCTTCGCCATCGCCTCGACCACGACTCCCTGACCGAGCTTCCGAACCGGCGCTACTTCGAGTCCCGCCTCGGCAAGGCGCTTGCCGCCGCCGACCTGAACGAGACGACGGTGGCCCTGATCTTCCTCGACCTCGATCATTTTAAGCTGATCAACGACGGGGTCGGCCACGGAGCCGGCGACGAGGTGCTTCGGACGGTTGCCCCCCGACTCACCCGTGGGGTGCGCCACAACGACACGGTTGCGCGGTTCGGCGGGGACGAGTTCGGGGTGATCCTGCCTGCGGTTGCCGATGCGGACGAGGCCACCGAAGTGGCGGAACGCATTCTCGCGTCGATCTCGGAACCGATCAGGGTGGACGGAGCGGAGCGGCGAATCACGGCCAGTGCCGGGATCTCGATCCGGCACCCGGGTGGGAATCGGGAGCACTCGGTCGAGGACATGATCCGGGAGGCCGATGCCGCCATGTACAGCGCCAAGGAGGCCGGGCGCTCAACCGTTCACGTCTTTGACGGTTCGATCCAGGAGAGGGTGATCAAGCGACTCGAGACCGAACGGGAACTCCGGGCAGCGTTGGCCAACGGTGAACTCGCGGTGGCGTACCAGCCGATCATCGAGCTGAAGGGCGGACGGCTGACCGGTTTCGAGGCCCTGGTCCGATGGAACCACCGGGAGAAGGGGGTGATCCTGCCGGAAGACTTCATTCCGATCGCCGAGCAGAGCGAGCTGATCCGGGAAGTGGACTCGTGGGTCCTGGCGCGGGCGGTGGGCGACGCCGCCGAATGGAATCGCGGCCGGGCGGCCGACGATGCGGTCGGAGTCTCGGTGAACTGCTCGGCGCGCCAGATAGGAAACCTCAACCTGGCCGGGCTGGTTCGGGATCTGCTCGACCGCCACCAGCTTGCCCCGGAGCAGATCACCCTCGAGTTGGTCGAGACCACACTGCTGTCCGGGAACCGGCATGTCGGTGTGGTGCTGGCCGAGCTTGACGGGCTCGGTGTCCGGCTGTCACTGGACGACTTCGGAACCGGGTTTTCGTCGCTGGGATACCTCGCCGAGTTCCCCCTGGACGAGGTCAAGATCGATCGCAAGTTCATCGAACTGGTGAGCGAGGGCGACCGGCGGGGATCGGCGATCGCGGGGGCGATAATCCAGATCGGCAAGGCACTCTCGATGACCGTGGTGGCCGAGGCCGTGAACGCCGACGACGTCCTCGATCTGATCCGGGAGATGGGCTGCCATCGGGCTCAGGGCTTCATGATCTCGAAGCCGCTGAGTCCGGGTGAAGCGACTGAACTGGCGCTCCAGGACGGCTGGACCGTCTACGCCGACTGAGTCCGGGACGGAACGTTCGCAGCCCCGTCTTCGGTCGGGACCTGCAGACTCCCAGCCGGTGCCACGAAGGTGGGGCGAGCGAGTTCGATCCCGGGTGAGGGTCGGTAGAGCGGCCTCTGTTCATGTTCCGGCAGCACCGCCAGCATCTGCTGCACCGAGATGTCGCCTCGCTCGAAGGCGAGCGCCGATGCGGTCATGTAGAGCTCCCAGATCCGCCGCCGCTCGGCTCCGACCTCGGCCAGGGCCAGTTCCGGATTCGAGGCGAGATTTCGAACCCAGTGACGCAGGGTGAGCGCGTAGTGCTCCCGCAGGGCCTCGGTGTCCCGCAGTTCCTGCCCGGAGCGCTCGAGCGCCCGGATCACCTTGGCCACCCGGTGAAGCTCCCCGTCCGGGAAGACGTAGTGGGTGATGAACGTGTTGGGCGACTCCTCGTTCGAGTGCTGCCGGCAGATCCCGTGGTGGAGTGCCAGTCCGCCGGGTCTGCCCAGCGCCGCGACCGTCTCCATGTAGCGATCCAGCATGCTCGAACCCACGTGCTCGAACATCCCGACCGAGGCGATCTTGTCGTAGGGACCATCACCGACCTCCCGGTAGTCCTGGATCCGGATCTCGCATCGGTCGCCCAACCCGGCTTCACGGATCCGCTCCCGGGCCAGTTCCGCCTGCGCCTCGGAGAGCGTGACCCCGACCGCCTGCACCCCATAGTTAGCGGCGGCGTGCATCACCAGCGAGCCCCAGCCGCAGCCGATGTCGAGAAAGCGCTCTCCCTGCTCGAGCCGGAGTTTCCGGCAGATCACGTCGAGCTTGCGGGTCTGGGCTTCCTCCAGCGAGTCGTCGGGACTCTCGAAGTAGGCGCAGGAGTAGACCAGGGTCGGACCCAGAATCAGCCGGTAGAACCGGTTGGAAACGTCGTAGTGGTGGCTGATCGCCTGCCGGTCCCGGCGCAGGGAGTGCATCCTGCCCCCGACCCTGGCTTCGGATTCGGGTGGGCTCGGTGGCGGGAGCCGGACCGCCCCCACCGAGACGGCGATCCGAACTGCCTCCAGTTTGTCCCGCCAGGAGATGTCGAATCCGTACATGCGTGCGCCGGCGGCCATGACCCGCTCGATGTCTCCTTCCAGTTCCAGCTCGCCTGAAACGAAAGCCCGCGCCAGCCCGAGCTGGTCGGGTCGGCCGGCCGCATAGGCCAGAGCCTTCGGACTTCGGAGTACAACCGTGTCGGTGGCGGATCCGCGTGTCCCGGAACCAAGTTCGCTGCCATCCCAGAACCGGACCGCAGCCGGTAACGGACCACCGAGCCGGGCCTCGGCCCGGGACCAGATCGGTACAAAACGCTCTGCAACACCTCCGGTCGAGTACATATGAAGAACCTAACCCGGACCGAGCCGATTTCAAACCTTTCCGCGCAGACACTCACGAGGCGGGAATGCTGGTAAGTTGCGCCTCGTTGGGCCGGGAGGAGAGATCCGGCAATACATCATGATGTGGAGGAAGTAATGCCGACTGGGACAGTCAAGTGGTTCAGTGACGAGAAGGGGTTCGGGTTCATCACGCCCGATGATGGATCGAAGGACGTCTTCGTCCACCACAGTGCGATCCAGGCCGACGGCTTCCGCACCCTCGCCGAGGGTGCCAAGGTCAGCTACGAATCCGAGGACGGCCCCAAGGGACCGGCCGCGGCTTCGGTCGAAGCGATCTGATCGCGGTTCCGGGACCCGGACGGACCCGGACCTGAAGCGCCCGCCTCCCGGCGGGCGTTTCTTTTTCCTTGGAGCAGCGAGACCCGTCGCTGGACGGTCAGTCCGCGGTGCCGTAGACCGCGCGCTTGATCATCCGGATCGAGCGGATCACCGAGTCCAGGAAGGGCTCCGTTTCATCGAGCAGACGCCGGTACTCGGCCTCTCCGTCGGGCGTGATCGAGTAGAAGCGGCGGGTCCGCTTGTCCGGATGCTCCCAGTCCCCCCTGATCAGACCGCGCCCTTCGAGATCCCTCAGGAGCGGGTACATGGTGTTCGGGTTGACCGAGATCACTCCCTGGGTCAGCTCCTCGATCGCCTCGATCAGATGGTTGCCGTAGGAGGGGTCGTCGCGGATCAGGTGGAAGACGAGCAGCGGAACCACGTCCCGGCGGCGCATCTCGCCCCCGAACGCATCGGATGTGCGTCCGCCCCGTTTCCGGCCGACGGGTTCCTTGACCCGGCGGTTGGCCGCCTCGGTCGCCTCGGTCACAGCGTCGCCCAGCGGCCTCTGACGGGAAGAAGACATTGGGGCGAGTCTAGAAGGCATGGCCAGGACCTTGCCCCGGGGATCCCCCGGCGAATGAAGCCGGAAGGTTCCGGTCGGGCCAATACCCTGCGGTGATGGACTCGGCCACGGAACCTCTTTTTTCAGACGAGACCGGTTTCTCCGGGCCGGTCACCGTGGTTCACGTGGTCTTCGCCTCGAACGACGGCGACTACGCCGTGGTCGAGGTCCGGGACGGTTCCGGTGAGGAGTTCATCGCGATCGGCTCCCTGACCCATCTCTCGCCGGGGGCACGGGCACGGATGACCGGTGAGTGGCAGGAACACACCCGCTACGGACGGCAACTGAGGGCCAACACCGCGATTCCGCTCGACCCGACCGACCGGGAGGGACAGGTCGCCTACCTGAGCTCCCTGCGGAACATCGGCGAGGTCCGGGCCGAAGCTCTCTGCGACCTGTTCGGGGAGGAGGTTCTCGACCGGATCGCCGCCGATCCGTCCGCCGCCTTCGGTTCGCTTCCGAAATTCGGGAAGAAACGGGTCGAGGCAGCGGTAGCGAGCTGGTACGAGACCCGGGCGGTGCGGGACCTCCACGTCGAGCTCGGGCCTCACGGCCTGGCCCACCTCGCCGGCCGGATCAATGCCCGTTTCGGCGATGAGGCCCTTCGGGTCCTGCGTGAAGATCCCTACCGGCTGACCGAGGTGGACGGGGTCGGGTTCCAGCGGGCCGATGTGATCGCCCAGGGGGCGGGGGTGCCACCCGAGTCCGACCGTCGTGCCCAGGCCGCGGCCTGGTACCTGCTGGGGGAGGCCGAGCGCCGTGGTCACACTCACTTGACCGCCGGGGACCTGGCGAAGAAGACCGGGGATCTGCTCGGGTTGAAACCCGATCCGGAGGTGCTTCTCGCCGCACCGGGCTTGATCGTCGAGGGCGAGCGGGTCTATCGGGAACGGACCCTGAACCGTGAACAGTGGGTCGCGGCCGAGCTGCGGGACCGGGCCGAGGCCGAACCTCAACTGGAGGTGAACCCCAGGCCGTCCGTGGGAAGCGAACTCACCGGTGAACAGTGGCGGGCGGTCGAGGCGGCCTTCACCGCCCGGATCTCGGTGGTCACCGGAGGCCCCGGCGTCGGCAAGACCGTCTGCACCCGGGCGATCGTCGATTCCGCCCGCGAAGCCCGACTGCGGGTCGGCCTCTGTGCTCCCACCGGCCGGGCCGCCCGCCGGATGGCCGAGGCGACCGGAACCGAGGCGCACACCATCCACCGTCTGCTCGAGTGGCGACCCGGGTCGGAACCAACCTTCCGGCCGGGCCATCCGTTGCCGCTGGAACTGCTGATCGTCGATGAAGCCTCGATGATCAACCTGCACATGGCCGAGGTGCTGCTCGGCGGGGTCGGAATCGACACTCACATCGTTCTGGTCGGCGATGCCGACCAGCTGCCCCCGGTCGGGGCGGGCAAGCCGTTCTCGGATCTGCTCGAGTCCGGCCTGGTTCCGGCCACCCGGCTGACCCATGTGTTCCGGCAGGCAGCGCAATCGATGATCATCACTGCAGCCCACGAGGTGAACCAGGGCCGGGCCCCGCATCTGGAGCCAGGTCCGGACCAGCACCGGGACTTCCACCTGATGGAAAGGGTCGGTGGCTCAAAGGTGAAGCAGGCAGTGGTTCAGGTGATCAGCGAACGGGTCGCGGCGGGACTCGGACTCGACCCGATCCGGGATGCCCAGGTGCTGGCCCCGATCTACCGGGGTGATGCCGGAATCGATGTGCTCAACCGGGAGCTTCAGGCGAAGCTGAATCCGGACGGCCGGAAGGCGATCCGGGACCGTTTCCGGGTGGGCGACCGGGTGATCCAGACCCGGAACGCCTACGACCTCGGGCTGATGAACGGCACGATCTGCTTCCTGATCGACGACGATCCGGACGAGGAGATGGCGGTACTCGAAACCGACGACGGGGAGCAGGTGATCCTGCCGTGGGATGACGCCGGTGACCTCAAGCTCGCCTACGCGATCTCGGTCCACAAGTCCCAGGGGTCGGAGATCCCGGTGGTCGTTTTCGTCTGCCACCGCTCTCATGCGGGAATGCTCACCCGGCCCCTGATCTACACCGCGATCACCAGGGCGAAGGAGATGTGCGTGCTGGTCGGTGACCGTCCCGCACTCGAGGCCGGGGTCCGCCGCGACGAGTCGGGCCGGCGAAACTCCTCCCTCGCCCGGCGGCTCGCCGGTGAACTCGACACCTGACCGGCCGGCCACCGACCGGAGGTCGGGCTTCACCCGGGGGCATCGCCCGCGTTCCGGAAGACCAACAGTGTGGTTGCCTGAAGAATGGCCGTCGAGACCAGCAGCGCGGCAAGCAGGGCGAGCGTCAGGGCCAGATCCGGCTGCCACAGGAACCATCCGCGCCAGCCGAAGGTGAGGATTGGAACTGCCGCGAAGAGAAGCCCGCCAACCGCCGCGGCGACCGCCCCGATGGCAGCCAGAACCGGACGCTTCGGTCGGCGACCGCGGCGGAGGCTCAGCCCCGAGCGCACAACCAGCAAAGTGGATCCGAGAAGCAGCGCGAGAACCACGATGTTGAATCGCAGGTAGAAGCCGGGTAGCGAGGTACCGGGTTCGGCTGTCTCACCGGTCAGGGTATCCACCGTGTTTCGCTGGATCCGTTCGATCGGGGCCGGGTAGCCCGGAACGGAGATCTGGTTGGCCGCGTTGACCAGGGTCACGACCCCGAGCCTTCGTCCCGGCAGCATGGCGATCATGCTGCCCGAGTCCGGTGTCCGGCCAAAATGAACCAGGGCGGGTTCCTCCCAGGGGCCACCGAAATACCAGCCCATCGCGTACCGGGCAGCGGCCCCGTCGGCCCACGGGCCGAGAGTTCCCTTCAACCCGGGTGATAGCATCGTCTGCAACCCCCGGCGGGAGACGACCCGGTTCCCATCAGGACCGACCCCGCCGTCCAGGTACATCGCCAGGTAGCGGGCCATGTCGTCCGCCGAGGAGATCAGGTATCCAGCCGGCTGGATTCCGAGTCGGAAGGTCGGCCCGTGATCCGTGATCAGTCCGAAACGGAAACGGTGGCCGGTCGCGAGCCCGGCATCGCGGGCCGGGGCAACGCGAGCGAAGCTGTCCCGCATCCCCAGTGGCCCGAAAATGTGACGCTCGATGTAGTCCCCATACCGCTCGCCCGAGACACGCTGAATCAGCAGCCCGGCCAGAACGTAGTTGGCGTTGGAGTAAGCGAACGCTTCGCCCGGATCGCCGGTTGTCTCGACCCCGTCGAGTTCCCGGACCGCTTCGGCCGCGGTGCCTTCGACCACACTCGCCATGATCGGGCCGCCGGCATCGGGTGGCAGGCCGGAAGTCTGCCGCAGAACCTGGCGCACGGTGATCGGGGGGCCATCTTGACCCCCGGCCGGCTTGAACTCGGGCAGGTAGCGGCGCACCGGCGCGTCCAGCTTCACTCGACCTTCATCAACCAGTTGCATCACCGCCAGGGCGGTAAACGACTTCGAGGTGGACCCGAGCACGAACGGAGTCCGGGGTGTCACCGGCCGTCCTCTCCCGGTTTCACCAAACCCGCGGGCGTGAACCGTCCTCCCTCCGGAAACCACCGCCAGGGCGAGTCCCGGGACACCTGATCGGTCCATTCCCTCGCGAACGCTGCGGTCGACCTCGCCCAGAACGTGACCCGAAGGAGGAGCCGCGGCAGCGGCCGGGGCTGCGATCCAGGCAGGCAGAGCCAGCGTCACAACCGTCGTCAACACAAGACCGCGAATCATTCGACCGGACTCCTCCTCCGCAGGCAGGGTTGGCAGTTCCGTTCCCGACCGCCCGTTCAAGCTATCCCAAAGAACGCCGCCGATGGTCTGGTTGCCGGCTTCGGGAGGACTCCGCCGGATGGGGGCACGAAGGCCCGATCGGCTGAAAGACTCCCGGCCAATGCCCGATCAGCCCGGCTCACCCAAGGACACAGCATGAACTTTGCCGCCATTTCGTCGCGAAGGCGAAACATCACTTCCGCGCTCACCGTCGCCCTCGTCACCGGGATCGTTCTGGCCGGTTGTGGGAACTCCTCCGAGGAGCAGGCGCCGTCCTCATCGGCCGGCGGCCACTCCGGCCAGAGCCTGCTCCTGGCCGAGAACGGCCTTGACGGGCTCGATGCCCGCCAGATCATCGACCGTCTCGACGCGATGCCGGTGGATCAGCGCCCGGCCGACCTGATCGCCTCGGTCGAACCGAACGAGCTGATCCTCTCCGACGGCGGCAACCGGGAGGTCAGACTGCCGATGCCGGAAGACCGGGTGTACGTGTCCGTCGCTCCGTACAGGGCGGAGACGCATGAATGCCACTTCCACAGCCTGACCACCTGTCGCGGAGAGCTCGGCAACACCGGGGTCGCGGTCAAACTCACGGGTGAGGACGGCAGGGTGCTGATCAACAAAACCAGAAAGACCTTCGACAACGGCTTCGTCGGCTTCTGGGTACCGCGCGGAATCAAGGCGAACCTGACCGTGAAGGCAGATGGCCGAAAGGGAACCGAAACCCTCTCCACGGTCAATCCGGACGACGCAACCTGCATCACCACAATGAGGCTGACCTGACCGGGGGCTCCCCCGCCGCGTCGACCGGGAGGCATCGCAACGCCGGCTCAGCCGAGCTGACGGAGAGCTTCGATCCGGCGGGCGCCGGCCTTGCCGGAGACCTCGAATTCGGCCTTGATCCGTTCGATGTCGATCTCGGGCTCCCCGTCCAGCAGGGGGCGTACCAGGCGGGCCGGCATCAGCAGGGAAGCCGAGAAGGTGTTGGCCTCCACCTCGGGAATCGGCCGCGGCACCGGTTCGAGCGGCGAACCGTCCTCCTCGGCGGTAGTCCGGCAGTAGATCCCGGGCCGGCCGGCCTGATGCATCACGTAGTGACCGAGCTCGTGGCCGACCGTGAACCGGGTCCGGGGCGTGCCCCAGGACGTCTGTTCGGCCTCCCATGAGTTGACCCAGATCTCGCCGATCCCGCAGAGCAAGAGGCCGGAGACGTCACCGGGCTCGTCGAGAGGTCCGTTTACCGCCTCCCTGATTTCCTCGCCGCTCTTCAGCAGCACCCGGAGCCCGTAGACCTCCCGGGCGATCTTCTCGACCGGCACCGGCAGGCTCCTGCCGTTCCACACCCGTGACGGAATCGCGGCGACGATCTCCCCCACCTCGGACTCGATCCGGCCCGCCTCCTCCGGCTCCAGGCTGGTTGCCAGCGCCACCTCAGCCCCCGGTGAACAGCTCGTCTATGCGGTCGGGTGGTGTGGCCCGGCGCCCGGTTCCCGCGGATCGATCGGCCGGGAGTCCCGGTGACGCCATTCCCAGAACCGCGTCCCCCGGCTCGACCGAGCGGGCGTACACCGGCCCGGAGGAGGATGCACGGCCCGGACCGAGCACGCGTCCGGCCGCACGAAGCGACTCCCGGGTGCTCCGGAGAGCCCCAGCCAGCGAGTCGAGCAGCAGGTCGGACAACCCGCCTGCCGGGAGGGACCCCCACTCGAGATCGTGGTAGTAGGCGTCGATCTTCTCCCTCTCTTCGCCCGTGGCCTCGAGTTCGCCGGCGATCGCCCCGACCACATCCGACTGGCTGAGCTCAAGTTCGGATCGGCGTTCGACCAGCAACCGGGACAGCCCTCCCGCTCGGCCGTCCAGCCGCGGCAGGATCTGTCCGACGGCCGTCTCCACCTCGGGGTGGTCGGGACCGACGAGCTTCGGGTCCGGGCGCGGACCGGCTTCGAGGAACCGGTCGATCATCCGGCCGAGCTGCAGCGTCGACTCCTCGTCGAGTCCGGCCATGACCGGGTCGGGGTCCGCTTCGCCGCGGGCGAATCCGTCGACGTATCGACGGTACCGCTCCTGAATCACGGTTTCGCGGCTGTCAGCCATCGATCCCGTCCAGTCTGGTCTTCAAGCACTTGCGGAAGCGGGAGAACACCTGATCCACGTTGGCCGGGCTGATCCCGCCCTGGTCGGCGAGCATCTCCGAGATTTCGGTGGAGGGGTAGCCGTCCATCTTCAACTCGATCGCCCTTCGGTGAACCGTGCTCCTCGACGCAAGCAGCTCGCCGACCAGCTCGATCGTGGCGACCGCGCCCTGCTCGTCACTGAGATCGGCGATCTCGAACACCCAGCCGTCGTCCTCCCCGTCCGGCCGGGCATCCGCGGCAAACTCGTGCCGTTCCTTCCGCTTCTGCTTCTTGATGGCGTCCACGCATCGACAGTGGACGATCGTCTTGAGCCAGTTGACAAACTCGCCGGTGTGACTGGCCCGCAGCGAATGGGTCGACTCAAGGGCGCTGACGAGCACCTCGTTGACCACCTCTTCACGAAGCTGGCGGTCACTGATCTTGCGGGCGACAAGGCCCTTGACCATCGGCTGCCTGGCCCAGATGAAGGCCGCCGTTCCCGCCCTGAACTCCTCCATCTCCCCGGCATCCCGTGCGGCCACCGAGTACTCGATGATTTTCTCGTCGGGGAGGTTGAGTAGTTCATCTCGATGCCTGGGTCTGAAGTTCAAGCCTTCCCCACATCAGTCAAGCCGACAGGTACACATCTGACAGAAGCAAGATATCGGGCGGGCGGTCTGCCCCCGCTCCCGGCAACATGATGCCGCCCCGTCGGCCCCGCCGACCGCGTTAGAGTCAGGTCACTATGACCCCCGACACCACCCCGGTCTGGCCCGATTCGGTTCCCGGAGATTCAGTCCGCCGCTCCTACGCCGAGGCCGAACCCGGCCCCTGGTGGCTCTCCGGCGAGCGACCCGAGAGTCATCCGGCGCTCGCCGGTGACTCCAAGGCCGATCTGGTCGTGGTCGGCGGTGGCCTGACCGGTCTCTGGGCCGCGGTCCTCGCCAAGCAGCGTGACCCGGACCGGGATGTGGTTCTGATCGAGCGGGAAGACCTGGCGATCGGCGCCTCGGGACGCAACGGGGGTTTCATGAGCTCCTCGCTGGTCCACGGGATCGGCAACGGGCTGGCCCGGTTCCCGGAGGAGGTCCCGGAACTGGAGCGCCTCGGGCTGGAAAACCTGGAGGCAATCCGGAACACGATCGCCGAACAGGGGATCGAGTGTGACCTGCGCTCCCCGGGGGTGATCGAGGTCGCCTACAACCAGGCCCAGCTCGAGGATCTCGACGGCCTGGTCGAGGAGCTGGCCGAGTACGGCCACGAAGCGGTGACGCTCGACCGGGATCAGATCCGGGCCGAGCTCGACTCGCCGCTGTTCACCGGCGGGGTCTGGCAGAAATCGAGCGAGAACCTGATCGACCCGGTGAAACTCTGTGACGGCCTGGCCGAACTGGCGGTCTCGCTCGGAGTACGCATCCATGAGCACACCGAGATGACCGGCCTGAGACAGCTCGGATCGGGGGCCGAGGTCCAGACCGCCGGTGGGGCGATCCGGACGGCCGGCGTCCTGCTCGCCACTTCCGCCTTCCGCAGCCCGGTTGCGGCGATCCGGCATCGGGTGATCCCGGTTTTCGACTACGTACTGGTCACCGAACCGCTCAGCGCCGAACAGGAGGAGGCGATCGGCTGGAAGAACCGCCAGGGGTTCTCCGACAACGCCAACCGGTTCCACTACTACCGTCCGATCGACACCCCGGAGGGGCTCCGGATCCTGTGGGGCGGCTTCGACGCGATCTACAACTTCGGCGGCAAGGTGGAGGACTCCGCCTACCAGCGCGACCAGAGCTTCGCCGGACTCGCCCAGCGCTTCTTCGCCGCCTTCCCCCAACTCGAAGGGCTCCGCTTCAGCCATCGCTGGGGTGGGGCGATCGACACCTGCTCCCGCTTCTTCGCCTTCTACGGCACCAGCCACCAGGGCCGGGTGAGCTGGGCGGTCGGCCACACCGGGCTCGGGGTCGGGGCCAGCCGGTTCTCCGCCCAGGTGGCCCTCGACTTCCTCGACCGGGTCGACAGCCCGGTCACCCGGATGAAGTACGCCAACTCGAAGCCGATCCCGTTCCCGCCCGAGCCCCTGCGGGCAGGAGTGATCCAGTTCACCCGCAACCGGCTGGCCGCAGCCGACCTCAACGGAGGTCGCCGAGGCCTCTGGCTAAGAACCCTGGATCGCCTAGGCCTGGGCTTCGACAGCTAACCCCCCCCTCAATATCCGCCGAGGTGGGGGCAAAACAGCAAATTGGAGATTTTCGCCCCCCCACCTCGGCGCTTGGGCGGACAGGGTGGGTGGACATGGTGGGGGTCTACTCGTAGGAGACCGCCTCCAGGACGTCGAGCTTTGCGGCCTTGCGAGCCGGGTAGATCGCGGCGAGGACCCCGGCCAGTCCGGTCAGGACGAGAATCACCGCAAGGGTGCCGACCGGATAACTCAGGGAGAACCCCTCGTCGCTCAACGGGATGCCGATCAGGAACGCGAAAACCACCCCGAGGACAAGTCCGGCGAGGGCCCCGATCACCGCTGTGATCACCGCCTCGTAGCGGACCATCCGCCGCACCTGCCGGCGTGACATGCCGATCGACCGGAGCATCCCGAGCTCCCGGGTTCGTTCGTGAATCGAGAGGATCAGGGTGACCACGATCCCGACCAGCGAAACGATCACAGCGAGGGCGAGCAGCACGTAGATCATGCTGAGCAGACCGTTGATCTGCTGTTTCTGGTTCTGCTTGAGCTCATCCTGATTCAGCACATCGACGGTCGGGAACGGCTTCTTCAGCCGGTTCTCGATCCGCTGCTGGACCGCGTCGGAGTCCGCCCCGGGGTCGAGCCTGACCAGCCCGACCGCGTCGGTCGGCACACCCAGAACCCGTTTCATCACGCCCAGGGTCACGATCGCGTCACCGGCGAAACTGATGCTTTCCGACTCGGTGATCGCGGTGACCGTGAAGGTCGGCTTGTCGCCCTTCTGGGTGAGTACGGTCACCCGATCACCGACACCGAGACCGGCCCGGTCGGCGAGGTTGCTTCCGATCACGATCTGATCGTCCTTCAGGCCGGTCAGGTCGGCCTCGGACCCATCCTTCCAGTCGGTGTCGAAGACCTTGGCGATCGCCGCCGGGTCAACCCCGGACAGCACCGTGTTCGAGCCGTCGATCCTGACCGTGGCGTACCGGATCCCGGACGCCGCATCCACCCCCTCCATGTCGGCAACGGTCCGCACGGCACCGGGCGGGATCGGGGTGAATCCGCCCGGACCCTGAAGCGTGATCTCCCCGGGAAGCGACTCCTCGATCACCTTGTTGACCGAGCTGGAAAGACCGGAGGCGAACACCGTCACGAAGGCGACCAGGGCGAGCCCGATCATCAGGGCGGCGGAGGTGATCGCGGTGCGACCGGGATTCCGCTGTGAGTTCTCGCGGGCCAGGCGTCCGGTCATCCCGCCGAGCCGCTCAAGCGGGAGACCGACGATCGAGGCAGCCGGGCGGATCAGCCGCGGGGCGAAGACCGAGATTGCCAGAGCCACAGAGACGGCACCACCACCGATCATCGCCGCCGCCCGGCCCCCCGTCATTCCGCCGATCAGCACCGGCATGACCAGGGCGAGGCCGACCGCCGCGAGCAGGCCGGCGATCACCGTCCTCACGACCACCCGTCGCGCTCTCGCCGGGGCCATCGCTTCGGTCAGGGCGGCGATCGGCGGCACCCGGGTGGATCGCATCGCCGGAATCAGGGAAGCAAGCAGGGTGACACCGACCCCGATCAGCAGCGAAACGACGACCGTTCTGGGTGCCAGAACCAGTGAGTTGGCCGGAAGATCGGCCCCGACCGCCTTCATCACGACACTCAGCCCCTTGGCCAGCCCGACCCCGAGGAGGAGTCCGGCGATCGCCCCGAACAGGCCGACCAGCGCCCCCTCAAGCAGCACCGAGCGGAGGATCTGGGAGCGGTTCGCCCCAAGGGTCCGGAGCATCCCGAACTCCCGGGTCCGCTGGGCGACCGTGATCGAGAAAACGTTGAAGATCACAAATGAGCCCACGAAGAGGGCGATCGCGGCGAACGCCAGCAGGGCGATCGTGAGGAACTTGAGGCTGTCCCGGATCTGGTCGGAGTTGCGGTCGGCATTCTCCTGGCCGGTTTCGACCAACAGGCTGTGGGGAACGACCCGTTCCACCCTCTGCTTCAGCTGCCCGGGCGAGACTCCGTCGTCCGCGGCAACCGAGATCTGATCGAAGCGATCCTGCTTGCCGGTCAGGCTGCGGGCGACCGGCAGGGGAACCTGGGCGATCGCCGTCCCGCCGAACGAGGCACCCCCCAACCGGGTCAGGCCGACCACCCGGAAGGGCACCGCCCGGCCGGTCCCGATCAGCTGGATCCGGTCACCGATCCCGATCCCGGCCCGCTCGGCGGACGCCTCATCCAGAGACGCCTGGCCGGGGCCTGCCGGCTCCCGGCCTTCCACGTACTCAAGCGTCTGGAACGGTTGCGGGGTGACCGAGGAAATGAACTGCGGGGCGAACCCGCCGCCGATCGAGTCGCCCCTCGCATCGAGGATCGCCCCGGCGGAGAAGATCTCGCCGGAGGCCTTCTTCACGCCCGGGACCGCCTCGACCTCGGGCAGGTAGCGGGCCGGGAAATCCGGGGTCTCGCCCCCCTGCTGATCGACCTCCGAGCGGGCGGTGACGGTCACGTCTGTTCCCGCGATCGAGTCGGTGAAGATCCGGTCGAAAGCCTGGTTGGTGGTGTCGGTCAGGACGTAAGTACCGCTGACCAGGGCAATCCCGAAGATCACCGCCAGGGCGGTCATCAGGGAACGCCATTTGTGGGACCAGAGATTCTTGAATGTGAGACTTGGCATCGGGCTCTTCGAATCGGTCCGGTCTGCTTAACCGAGCGTCTTCAGAAGCTCGATCACGGCATCGGCCGAAACTGGGGGTGCGTCATGTACCAACCTGCCGTCGCGAAGCGCGATCAGCCGATCGCCGTGGGCGGCGGCGTCGGGCTCATGGGTCACCATGATCACGGTCTGGTCAAACTCGTCGACCGCCCCGCGAAGCAGCCCGAGCACGTCCGCGGAGGATTTCGAGTCGAGGTTGCCGGTCGGTTCGTCCGCGAACAGCACCGCCGGCCTGGTGACCAGGGCGCGGGCGACTGCCACCCGCTGCTGCTGGCCGCCGGAGAGCTCGGAGGGACGGTGTTGGCGGCGATCGGCGAGCCCGACCCGCTCGATCACCCGATCCACCCAGGCCCGGTCCGGGGTCTTGCGGGCAATCGAGAGCGGCAGCAGGATGTTCTCCTCGGCACTCAGTACCGGCAGGAGGTTGAAGAACTGGAAGACGAAACCGAGTTTGTCCCGTCGCAGACGGGTCAGTTCCGAATCGCCGAGACCGGTGATCTCGGTTCCGTCAATCTCCACCTGTCCCTCGGTCGGCCGGTCGAGCCCGGCGAGGATGTGCATCAGGGTTGACTTGCCGGATCCCGAGGGACCCATTATCGAGGTGAACCGTCCGGGTTCGAACGACACATCGATCCCGTCGAGGGCCTTGACCTCGGCATCACCGATGCCGTAGGTGCGCTTCACGCCGGTCGCCTTGACGATCGCGGCGGCAGGGACATCGAGCGGGTGGGGAGATTCGACAGTTGCTTCCACGCGGGTGAACCTACCAGCGTCAAGCGGGTTCAAGACACCCGTAGGGGAAATCCCCGGCGCACCCTGATCCCGCCTTGCGGTCGCGCTTTCGGCCCCGGATCGTGCCCCGGGGAGGTGAGGTCCGGCGGCCGGCTACCGCAGGGTCTCGGCCAGCCGGGTGGCAGCCGCATCGGCGGCGACCCGGTCGATCAGACGCTGAACCTCTCCGATCGGTGGCTTCATCGACTCCCGGGTCACCCCGTGCTCGGCACAGATGGCGAGCAGGTCCCGCTTCCAGTCCTGGGGGATCCTGACACTCCAGCCGTAGGCCGACCAGGAGCGCTTGCTTGGGACCCGGGCCTTGCGGTCGGCGTGGGGGAAGTAGATGGTCAGGGTGCTCACGTCCCGGGCCACCCGGTCGTTCATGGTTTCGATGTTCAGGGTCTCGACACTGCCTTCGGGCCGATCGTAAGTGAACATCGGCTGCCGGCCGCCGCCGGACCAGAGGCCGCCGGCCAGAAACCTTCCCTCCTGGGCCCGGATCGAGGGATGAAGATCGCGGGCCGAGATCGGGGCGACCCGGGCGCTCCACCGGTCCCGGTCTCGTCCCCACTTGATCCACTCATGCCAAGGCAGTCGGCCCCGGGAGTCGGTGGCGATCGTGTTCTCCGCCTCCCGGGTCGAGATCAGGAAGACCCGGCCGTCGAGATCCATGTTGGCCGAGCAGGCAAAGTAGATCGACGCGGCCGGTCCGGCCGTAACATCGATCAATCGGGTCGGCATCAGGTAGTGCTGGAGCAGACAGAGCAGTTCCAGATCATCCATGTGACGCCCGAGTCCGTTGTCCCGGGCGGCGGCGATGATCGCCTTTTCGGCCGCCACCATGGCCGGTTCCACCAGTGATTCGTGGGCGCCCCCGGACCCTGCGTCCCTCTCTTCACGTTCAACCAGCGCATCCTTGGCGACGCGATAGAGGCTGGACGTCAGGCCCCTTGCGGCGTTGCTCTGGCCCCGAAAGTAGAGACCCCAGCCTTCTCTCCGGTAGGAGTCGATCCGATCGCCGTGAAGCAGATCCCAGAACTCCTCCGGCGAATCGGGCCGCTGTGGACCCTGATTCAACTCCCGTTCCAGAAAGAACTTCTCTACCGAGAACTCGCCCATGGCCCGGATGATCGACGGCGCACCAGGATCTGTCAAGCCGGGTCCGCAACTCGCGGGTTGCCGGAAGCACGAGGCGTTACCGGTTGACCCGTCCCCGCCGCGGACACTCAGTTGTCGCTGCTCATGCCCTCCCCGCCGGCAGGGTCGATCTGCTCGCGGGGGGTCTTGGCCCAGGTTCCCCGGCCGATCAGCTGGCGTGCTGAGGACCGGAGCAGCACCGGCCAGAGCAGCCAGGTGTAGAACGCATAGACCTGACCGGTGAGGATTCCCTTGATGACCCCGAGGATGACCAGGCGATCGCCGGTCTTGGCGGCGATCGATCCCATCACGGTGCCGCCGAAACCGAGCAGATAGAGCAGGTAGAGCCACCACCACCGGTCCGCGTGGGTGAAGAACCGGACGTCGGCGAAGAGCCAGAGGTAGATCGAGGCGACAAACGATGCCCCGATCACCATCTGGAGGATCGGCATCAGCAGGAAAACAACCTGCTCGATCCGGGCCGGGAGGAAAAGCCTTGAACCAACCACATCGTCAATCAGGCCGATCGCCTGGAGGTTGCCCTGGGACCACCGGGTCCGCTGCCGGAAGAGGCGCCGCAGCCCGGGAAGACCCTGCTGCTCGACCGTCGCCTGGTTGTCCTGCTCGCACCTCCAGCCGGCACACATCAGTCGCAATCCCAGATCCTGATCCTCGGTCAACCGGTCACGCCAGGGGCCACGGCTGGCTGAGGCGAGGGCCAGTTCCGGCTCGGGACCTTCCGGCCCGGCAACGGCCCCCTCGGTCTCGGTTCGCCGGTCGTCGATCGCCTGGAGTGCCGCCATCCGGTTGTACTGGCCGTTGCCCCCCATCCCGGCGGTGCCCCACCTGGTCCGCCCGGCCTGGAAGAGCTTCCCGTAGATCGAGAACTCGAGGTCCTGGAACCAGGTCAGGATGCGGTGGCGGTTGTAGATCCGGACCAGAGTCTGAACCCCGCCCACCTCGGGATCGACAAAATGCCGGGCCACGAATCCGGGGCTTTCCGGGGCGATCCGGCCGTCGGCATCGACCACACAGAGGATCGTGTTCTCCGGCTCCAGTTCGAACCGGGCCTCCAGCTCGTGGAAAGCGAAGTTGAGCGCAGCCGCCTTTCCCTGACGGGCCTCGGGAGATCTGCGCTCGAGGACGATCAGCCCGGGAACATCCAGCGAACCGAGGATCTCCGCGGTCCGGTCGTCGGAACCGTCATTGATCACAACGATCCGCTTGCGTTCCACCTCGAGCAGGTCGAGCCGGCCGACGCTGTCCGCGATCGTGACTTCCTCGTTCAGCGCCGGCACCAGGAAGACCCAGTCGAACCGGTCCGGGTCGACCCCGTCCCGACGCGCCAGCTCGCGGTCCGACCTGAGACCCCGGACGAACAGCACCACGGTCCAGGCGAACATCGCCACCACGATCACGAAGGTGATCAGAAAGAGAACCCGCAGACCCGGATTCAGCCCGGTGAAGGGGAAGAACTCGACCGCTGTCAGGAACGAAACCAATGCTCGGCGATGGTTCCGAACTCGAGCCAGGCTTCCTCGATCCGTTTGGAGAGTCGCTCCTCGTGATGGCGGTCCGATTCCGGGATCAGGGCAGGGTCCATCCGGTTGGGTGTGGTGTCCGAGAGGGTGTATCCGGCCGCCTCGATCACCGCACGACGGGTGAAGGAGGAACGGAACGGCTCCGGCATCGGCCCGCCTGCGTACAGGGTGGTGAGGGCGGCGACGATCCGTTCCGAGGCCCGACCGTCGCCGTACGGGTTCTCGGCCTCGCTCATCTTCAGGTAGGCCTCTTCGCTTTCGAGCAGCACACTCGCTTCGGCATGGATCCGGCCGGAGTCGGTGCCGACCAGCATCAGGGTGCCGGCCTCGATCCCCTCCTTGCGCTCAGTCGATTCCCGACAGACCAGAACCGGCTTGCCGAGCGAAGGTGCCTCCTCCTGGATCCCGCCGGAATCCGTGATCACCAGATAGGAACGGGCCAGAAGCCGGGCGAACTCGGGGTAGGAAAGGGAGTCGGTCAGACAGACGTTCGGCAGGTCGGCAAGCGACTCCCACTGGCGGCGCACATCCGGGTTCGGGTGTCTCGGAACGACGAAGTACACGTCCGGGTGTTCGACCGCGAGCAGCCTGACCCCGGTCGCGATGCCTTCCAGACCGTCACCCCAGTTCTCACGCCGGTGGGCGGTGACGACGACGACCCGGCGATCGCTCTCCGCGATCCCGGCAACCCCCGGATCGGAGAACTCGACTTCGAGGCCGGCCGCCCACTCGAGGGCATCGATTCCGGTGTTGCCGGTGATGAAGATCTGGCTCACCGGCACCTCTTCCCGGACCAGGTTTTCGAGGTTGTGAGAGGTCGGGGCCAAATGAAACGCGGCAATACAGGTGATCAACTGGCGGTTGATCTCCTCCGGGAACGGGGTGAGGTTGGATCCGGTCCGCAGCCCCGCCTCCACATGAACCACCGGAATCCGCAGATGGAAGGCCGCCAGCGCGGCGGCGAAGGCGGAAGTGGTGTCCCCGTGGACGAGAATCGCCAACGGGTACTCGCCGGATGTGGCCTCCTCCTGCTTTACCGTCCCGTCAGCCCCGTACTGGACCCGCACGAAGTCATCGAGCCGACCCATCACCTCCCGGACCCGGTCGTTCAGCTCGCTGCGGGCCCCGCCGACCCAGAGATCGAAATCGACCTCGATCCCGGCGAGATCGAAAACATCTCGGACCATCTCGTGATGCTGGCCGGTCGACACCACCTGAGGCACGAAGTACGGGCTCTGTTTGAGCGCCAGGATCATCGGGACCAGCTTGATCGCCTCCGGTCGCGTGCCGACAACGACCAGAATCTTGACCGGGACGAGGTCCCTGCTCTCGAGAGTCTGCGATTCCACCCGGATGAAGAATATCCCGAGATCGGCGGCTGCCGCCCAACCGAGTCCCGGGGCCGGCCCCGCCGGAACCGCCGAACCTGAACCCGCTGCTTCGAACTCAGTTCAACCGGGCCCGCTCGGCGGTCTCCCGTTCCAGGTCTGCGAGGATCCGTTCCCGGATCAAGGCGATCAGTCCGGCCGCCTCGAGGCAGGGGCCTTCTCCTTCGGAGACCAGGGCCGGCAGGGCGAGGTCCATGTAGCGTCGGGTCACCTCGATCAACGCCTGTTCCTCCTGGTCCTCGCCATCTTCCGCCTCCAGGACCCGCATCTGAGCGATCACGGTCAGCGTGCCAGCCGTGTGAAGCAGCTCCATCACCAGCCCGCAGGCGGCAAGTTCGCCTCGGGAAGCATCTACATCCAGAAAGTCATCGATCTCCATGACCATGCAAGGTGCCCACGCCCGGAATCTCTCCCCCCTCCAGCGCTCGAGGCCGGATTCTGCGCTTCCGGAACGCAAAGGGGCGACCCGAAGGCCGCCCCTTTGCGTGGTTTCCGGTCCGGCCGGGCTGTCCGGCGTGGTGGACCTTGTCCCTCCCCTGTTCAGACGTTTCGCGGAAGCAGGACCTCGCGGGCGATAACCATGCGCTGGATCTGGCTGGTGCCTTCGTACAGCTGCATGATCTTGGCGTCACGCATGAACTTCTCGACCTGGTACTCCTTGATGAACCCGTAACCGCCGAACACCTGAACGGCATCGGTGGCAACCTCCATCGCCGAGTCGGAGGCGAAGCGCTTGGCCTCCGAGGAGGTGAGCGTGTTGCGCTGGCCGTTGTCCAGCTGCGAGGCCGACTGCCAGGTGAGCAGCCGGGCAGCGTCAACCTTGACCGCCATGTCGGCGATCAGGAACTGGATCGCCTGGTGCATCGCGATCGGCACCCCGAACTGCTGGCGCTCCTTCGAGTACTGGACCGCGGCGTCGAAGGCCGAGCGGGCAATCCCGGTTGCCATCGCAGCAACCCCGGGACGGGTCCGGTCGAGGGTCATCATCGCCAGCTTGAAGCCCTTGTTCTCCTCGCCGATCATGTTCTCGGCCGGAACCTCGACGTCGTTGAAGGTCAGGGCGACGGTGTTCGAGGCCCGCTGACCCATCTTGTCTTCCTTCTTGTCGACCACGATGCCGTCCTGTTTGTCGACCACGAAAGCGGTGATGCCGCGGCTACCGGCGTCCGGATCGGTCTTGGCGTAGACCGTGAACCAGTCGGCGTACTGACCGTTGGTGATGAACATCTTGGAGCCGTTGATGACGTACTTGTCACCCTTCTTCACGGCGCGGGTCTTCATCCCCGCCACATCCGACCCGGCATCCGGCTCTGTCAGGCAGAACGAAGCCAGCTTCGGCTCCTCGGCGAGCATCCCGAGGTACTTCTTCTTGGTCTCCTCGGAGCCGCCGAGGGCGACCGGGGCCGAGGCGAGCCCGTTGCAGGCGAGCGAGGTGCCGATGCCGGAGCAGCCCCAGCCGAACTCCTCCTCGATCAGGCAGCCGGACAGGTAGTCGAGACCCGGTCCGCCGTACTCCTCCGGCACGTGGGTGTTCATCAGGCCGATGTCCCAGGCCTTCTTGATCACATCTCCCGGCCAGGTGCCGTCCTTGTCGTACTCGAAAGCGACGCTTCGCATTTCGTTCTCCGCGAAGTCATGCGCCATCTCGCGCAGGGCTTCCTGCTCGTCGGTAAGCGTGAAGTCAACCACTTCTTCTCAAGCTCCTTGGTTGGTGAAAACTGTGTAGACGAGCCACATTTCGGGCGCAGGGCGTACTCCCGGAACCGCCCGATTGACTCGTCAATCAATTGCGATCTGTGAAGGGTACCGGATGCGGGTGGCGGCTGCCCGTACTCTTGGACCGATGCCGATCGAGCCCACATCGACACCTTTGGCGGTCGGGGCCGGGGAGTTCATCCTGGTCCTGCTCCTCCTGGTTGCGATCGTGGTCCCGGTGGCCGCACTTGCTTTCGCCCGCTCGGGCCGGGGTCTCGACGATCTGGGCAGGGGCAGGTTCGCGGTTGATTTCGAGCGGGACTCGTCCGGCGAGGCCGAGGACGCCTGGCGGGAGCAGGAGCTTCGCCAGCTGATCGAGGCCCGGGCCTGGCGACGGGAACGCCGCGGCGAGCAGCCCGGGGACACCGAGTCCGAGATCGAGCATCTTCTGGATCCGGATGCCGGTCCGTACCCGGAGGATCACGGGTCGGGGCCACCCCCGATCGCTAATGATCCCGGGGACGGGCTCCGCGAGGAGGTGCGGCAGGTGGTGCTTGCAAAAAACGAGAGCCGCCTGCGTCGGGGAGAGCCACCGCTGGAGGTCGAGGCGGAAGTCGACCGTCTTCTGGCCGACCTCGGGTGACCGACGCGGCTCCGCCCGAGGATCCGTCCGGGGGCGATTAGTATTTGGGCATGGATCAACCCGATGCGTCTGTCGGCCGGGGAACACCGTTTGAGCTTGAAGACATCGCCGAGCAGCCCGGCACCTACTTCAACCCGCGGACCGAGGTGACGGTGATCGTCGACGACTCCGGATCGATCGACCAGACCGTGCTGCCGGCGGCAGTCGAGGGGGCAGACTGGTTCCGGGTGTCGGACGAACCGGCGATCGACGAACAGTTCCGCGACGAGCTTCTGGAGGGGTTCGAGGGCGGACTCCGCTCCGGGAGGGACGGCGCCATCGATGCCGTGACCCTGGAACCGGACGAGGACGATTTCGACCCGGACGGGATCGACGACCTCGATGAAGACGACCGGTTCGACCCGGACGACTGAGCCGCTCTCAAACCGGCGGGTCGCTCGCCACCGCGCCACCCCGGTGAACCCCATCCCATAGGATCCGGTCATGCTTGAAGCCGGCTCCAAGGCTCCCGATTTCACCCTGAAGGATCAGGATGGGGAGTCCTTCACCCTCTCCGAAGCCCTCGGGGAGACGATCGTCCTCTACTTCTATCCGAAGGCCAACACTCCGGGCTGCACGACCCAGGCCTGTGGAGTCCGCGACCACCGGCTCGATTACAGCCACGCCGGAGCCCGAGTGGTCGGCATCTCGCCGGACGAAGTCAAGGCAGTCCGCAAGTTCGACGACGACCACGGCCTCGGGTTCACGCTGCTGGCCGACCGGGACCACGAGGTCGCGGGCCTCTACGGCACCTGGGTCGAGAAGTCGATGTACGGCAAGAAGTACATGGGAGTCCAGCGGGCCACCTTCATCATCGGCCAGGACGGCAAGATCGCCCGCGTCTTCCCCAGTGTGCAGCCGAAGAAACATGACGACCAGGTGCTGAAGGCCCTGGTCGAGCTCAACACCACAGTCTGACCGGTGCTGGACTGGGGCCGCGGAAAATACGAGCTGACCGCATCTCAGCTGGCCCCGATCGCGGACCTGGTGATCGACGCGGTGGAACCGGTCAACGGGAGGCGGCTGCTGGATATCGCCTGCGGCACCGGAAATGCGGCGCTCGAGGCAGCGAGACGCGGGGCGCGAGGTGTCGGGCTCGATGCGGCCCCGAGACTGCTTGCGGTGGCGGGCACCCGGGCTCGCCAGGAGGATCTCGACCTCGACTGGATCGAGGCAGACATGACCGAACTGCCGTTTGACGAGGACAGCTTCGAGATCGTGACCTCGGTTTTCGGAACGATCTTTGGTGATCCGGAACTGGTCGCGGCGGAGATCGGACGGGTGCTCGCCCCGACGGGACGGATGGCGATCACCTCCTGGGAGCCGACCGGAACGATGGAGAGGATCCGTCGCCTGATCGCCGAGCACGTCGCTGCGGCCGTCGGCGGGGAGGCAGCGGGCGGCGCGTCGCCGACCGGAGAGGAAGGCAACAACCCCTTCAACTGGGGCAGCACCGACGACCTGCGTGAACTGTTTGCCGACCACGGTCTGGTGGTCCAGTGCGAGGCCCACCGGCTCTCCTTCGAGACCGCCTCACCCGAGGACCAGAATCAGATCTGGTTCGACCATCAGCCGATGTTTCTCGGACTGCGCGAGATCCTCGGCCCTGATGGGTACGAGGCCCTGCGGGACGAGACTCTCGCCGTGCTTCATGCCGAGAACGAGGACCCTGCGGCGATGCGGTTCACCTCCAGCTACCTGGTCACCTCGGGCAGTCCGGTCTGAGCCGGCCCCGTCCCTCAGGCGGTCAGAACGTAGCCAAGGAAGATCGCGTAGAGCAGGGCCCAGATCGCGATCGCCGGCTTGCCGAACTCGCCCCGGACCCGAAGCGTGATGTAAGCGACAACCCCGCCGATCAGCCCCAGCACCATCGAGGCGACGGCGAATCTGTCCAGGGACCAGTCGATGAAGACCATGCCGAAAAAGATCGGGATGGTGGACTGGAAGACCATCGCCCCGGTGATGTTGCCGAGGGCCAGCGCATCCTTGCCCTCACGCACCCAGAAGTAGCTGTTCGCCTTCTCCGGAAGCTCGGTCGCCAGCGGAGCGAGAATCAGGGAGAGCACGATTGCGGACACTCCGAGCGACTCGGCGATCCCGATCAGCTCGTGGACGAAAAGGTGGGCGCCGCCGACCATCGCGCCCAGTCCGATCAGGAGCTGGAGGCCGATCAACCCGTTCGGCGGACTGGATCCGGCACGGTTGGGCCGCCGATCCATGATCAACGAATTGAGTTCGTGGCTCTCGCTCACGTCACCGCTGCTGCGGATGGTCAGGGCGACGTAGCCAACGTAGGCGAACAGGAAGCAGATTCCGGCCGCCACCTCGACCCAGTTCGGGGTCTCCACCACCCCGATCAGCAAAGCCAGACCGAAGAACCCGAGAAAGAACAGGAGGTCGCGATCGAGGGTCTCCACGTGCACGTCGAGCTTGCGCCCGGTCGGTCGTCGCCGAACGTACGAGATCGCGGCAAGTCCGACCAGGGCCATCGCCACGGTCGCCAGCAGGAAGGGAGCCCCGACGATCGCGCCGACCGCCACCTCGTCACTTCCGGCCACCCCGCCGATGATCGCGACGATCGGGATCAGGGTCTCCGGCATCGCCGTCCCGACCGCGGCGAGGATCGAGCCGACGGCGCCCTCCCCCAGGTTCATCTTGTGGCCGAGCCACTCGATCGCGTTGGTGAAAAAGAGGGCCCCCGCGAGGATGATCGCGAAGCTGAGGAGAAGTAGAATTCCGTTCATTCGGCAGTGCCGCTTTCTCCGGCGAGCGAAAACCGGATTCTGGTTGGCGGAGAAGCATTATCGGGGTCATCGAGGGTGAGCGTCAGGTCGAGCCGGTCGAGCGCTCCGCTCGCTCGGTCTCCGTAGAGGTCAAATCCGACCCGGGTGAGACCGTTTTCCAGGCTCTCGGCGGAGAGCCCGGGACGAATCGTGCCGGTCGCCCCCGCCCGGGCGGCCGCCCGCACCAGGACTCCGGTGTCGAGGGTCCCGGAGATGTGATCGACCGCCCTGTCGCCGCTGCCGCTCTCGCCTTCGTACCTGAGATCTTCCGCCAGGTCACGAAATCCCCGCCTGGAATCGCCGAGGGCAACTCGCAGTTGGCGCAGAACCGGTTCCGGCACATCCAGAACCCGTTCCTCGAGCGGTCGGTCCTCATAACCGAGGGACTGAACCCGAACCGTGGCCCCGGCGAGAGCGGTCTTGAGGCTGTTCGGCTGCATCGCCCGATCCATGACCTGTTGAGGGTCTGGCGGCGAAGACTCGCCCCCACAGCCGACCGCGAGCGCCCCGGAAGAAACCGCCAGGAACAGGGCTAGAGTGACCAGAATCCGTTTCAAGAGGGGAGCAGGCTATACGCTCGCTGCCCGATGCCACCACGGACGATCCTCTACACGGGCAAGGGCGGAGTCGGCAAGACCTCGGTTGCTGCCGCGACTGCACGTCGCTGCGCGGCACTCGGGCGCCGCACCGTGATCGTCTCGACCGACCCCGCCCACAGTCTCGCCGACGCGGTCGGCACCGAACTGGGACCGGATCCGGTCGGGATCGACCGCAACCTGTGGGGTCAGGAGGTGATCGCCGAAACCGAGATGCGCCGCCACTGGGATCGGGTCGGCACCTGGATGGCCGGCCTGCTCCTGAATCAGGGTGTGGACCGGATCCGGGCCGAGGAACTGACCGTCCCTCCCGGCCTGGGTGAGCTGTTCTCCCTGCTTCAGATCAAGCGACACTGGGAGGAAGGCGAGTTCGACGTCGTGATCGTCGACTGCGCCCCGAGCGGAGAAACGCTCCGGCTGCTCGGCTACCCCGAGATCGCAGGATGGTGGATGCGGAGGCTCTTTCCCGGAAACCGCAAGCTGCTCGGGGCAGCGGCGCCGCTGGCCAAGGCGCTGGATGTCCCCCTGCCCGAGCCCGAGCTTGTCGATGAGGTCGAGCTGCTGCTGGACAACCTGGTGACCATGGACGCAATCCTCCGCGACCACCGTCACTGTTCGATCCGACTGGTGATGAACCCGGACCGGATGGTGATCGACGAGGCCCGCCGGACCTTCGCCCATCTCGGGCTTTTCGGCTACCTGACCGACGCGGTGATCGTCAACCGGCTGTTCCCGCCCGAAGTCGAGGGAACGTACTTCGAGTCGTGGCGCAGCCGCCAGACCGAGCATCTGAACGTGGTCGAGGAGGGGTTCGCCCCGGTGCCGGTGCTCACCTCCCGCTTTTTCGAGCAGGAGGTGGTCGGAACCGGGATGCATGAGCTGCTGGCGGACGAGCTCCACGGCGACCGTGATCCCGGTGAGATCCTCCATCGCGGCCTGGCCCGGGAGATCACCACCGGACGAAACGGGACCCGGATCCGGATCAGTGCCCCGTTCACGGAAAAGGAAGAGATCCGGGTCCAGCAGCACGGGGACGAGCTGATCGTCTCGGCCGGTGAGCTTCGCCGCACTATCATCCTGCCGTCGGGGCTTGCCCGTCGCAGTCCGGACCAGGCAAGGTTCGAAGACGGTGTCCTAGAGATCACTTTCAGTCAGGAAAATGACCCGGAACCACAAACAGTCCCCGAGTGAGACCGCGACCGAGCCCGGCGCGGACCGTTTCTGGGGGGAGTTCTCCCGGACCGGTCGCAGCCGGGACGGCGGCAGCGGCCCCGAGTCGGACCGGGAGCCTGAACCGGAAGCGGACCGGGACGAGGCCACCGGGGCTGGAGACGGTCCGTCCGGGCATTCCGCCGGCGGGGAGTGCCTGGAGTGGTGTCCGATCTGCCGCTCGGCGGAACTGATCAGGACGTCGCTGACCCCGGAACTCCGAGAACAGGCCGAAAGCCTCCAGCGGGAAGCCGCACAGGTGTTCCAGGCCTTCCTGACCGCCTACGCCGAGCGAACCGGAAGCTCCTCAGCCGGAGACGCCCGGGACCAGGGCTCATCGGGCCGGGAAAAGCCCAAGGCCGATCCCGCCGAGGCCGAGGAACCCGGGATCACCGAAATCCCCCTCGACTGACCAGCCAGGCCACCAACTGGTCGAACAGGTCTCGGATCACCAGCACTGCCGATCCGAGCCCGGGCAGCCCCTTCGATCAGAGCCCAAACAGGTCCCCGATCGCCAGTGCTGCCGATGGGGGAGGGAAAGCGCCCAACCCAGCGGGTGGCCCGCAGGGGCCTCCAGAGCGGATGGATGCAAGGAACCGGAAGGAAACGGCCCGCGATCGTACCCACGTACCTGAGCTGGTCGTTTCCTTCCGGTGACGCCGCAGACGCCGCTCTGGTGGTTCCTGCGGGCCGCCCGCCCGCTCAGGGGAGTTTGAAATCCCACCGCCTGGCGCCGGCTTCGATCTCCTCAATCACCTTGTTGATCACGGCCACCCGGGCGTAGCGCTTCGAGTCGCCCGGGATCACGTGCCACCTGGAGTGTTCGCTCTCGGTGCGTTCGAACATCTCCTCGACGGCCGTCTCGTACGCATCCCGCTTCTCACGGTTTCGCCAGTCCTCGTCGGTGAGCTTCCACCGCTTCAGCGGGCTGCGTTCCCGGCTTTCGAACCGTCTCAGCTGCTCCTCGGCCGAGATGTGCATCCACAGTTTGACCATGATCACGCCTTCATCGACCAGGCTCTGCTCGAAGTCCCGGATTTCGCCAAAGGCCCGCTGCCACTCGTCCGGCCGGGCGAACCCCTCGATCCGTTCGACCAGCACCCGCCCGTACCAGGTGCGGTCAAAGATCGCCATGCCGCCCCAGCCCGGGATCGCCGGCCAGAAACGCCACAGAAAGTGGTGCCGGGCCTCGTCGGGGGTTGGCGCAGCGAACTGGGAGACCCGGACGTGGCGGGGATCGATCGGTGCGACCAGCCGCTTGATCGCGCCGCCCTTCCCGGCGGCGTCCCAGCCTTCCAGCAGCACGCAGACCGGCGGGCCGAGCTCGCTGCTGCCGATCTGCCCGCCGAGCGCGAGCCGGATCGCGGCCATTCGGCGCTGGGCGATTCCCAGCAGCCTCCGGCCTTCCTTCTTGCCGTAGTCGAGGCTCAGGTCGGCCTCGTCGAGTCTCCCCATGAACGCACCCTAATACGCTTCCGCCATGACCGTTTCCGCCCCCGCCGGCCCCGAGACTCCCGCCGAGGTCGCCGCCGCCCTGGCCGGGTCCTCCTATCTCGCCGACGATTCGACCGCCCTGATCGCCTTCCTCGCGCAGCGCCTGGGAAAACCGGTGCTGGTAGAAGGGCCCGCGGGCGTCGGCAAGACCGAGCTGGCCAAGGCCCTCTCCCGGGCGACCGGACGAGAGCTGGTCCGGCTCCAGTGCTACGAGGGGCTCGATGAGGCCAAGGCGCTCTACGAGTGGAACTACCGCAAGCAGTTGCTCCGGATCCAGGCTTCCTCCGCGGCCGAGGGCAGCGAGAATGAACCGGTCGGGATGGGCGAGATCTTCACTCGCGAGTTCCTGCTCGAACGGCCACTGATGCGGGCGATCGCCAATCCGGAACCGGTGGTTCTGCTGATCGACGAGATCGACAAGACCGACCAGGAGTTCGAGGCGATGCTGCTCGAGCTGCTCTCCGACTTTCAGATCACGATCCCGGAGATGGGCCGGATCGAAGCGTCGACCCATCCCCTGGTTCTGCTGACCTCGAACAACTCCAGGGAGCTGACCGAGGCGCTCAAGCGCCGCTGCCTCTATCTCTGGCTGGACTATCCGGCGCCAGAACGGGAAGCGGAGATCATTCGCCTCCATGCACCAGAGATCGACCGGCAACTGGCCGACCGGCTGGTCGAGGTGATCGGAATGGTTCGGGAGCTCGACCTGAAGAAGCCCCCCTCGATCGCCGAGGCGATCGACTGGGCCCGGACCCTGGTCCTGCTCGGGGCCGAGGACATCGACGCCGACATCTTCCGGGACTCACTTTCGATCATCATCAAGCATCGGACCGACCTCGATCAGGTGGCCGAGCGGATCACCCCGCGGCTGGGCAAATGATTCGCCGGATCCTCGCCTTCTGCGAGGAGCTGCGCCGGGAAGGGATGAAGGTCGGGACGTCCGAGATCCAGGATGCCTTCCAGGCCCTGGCCGTCGTCCCCTGGACCGCCCCGGTTGACTTCCGGGAAGCGCTCGCGGGCACCCTGGCCAAATCACCGAAGGACCGGGAGATATTTGATCTCGTTTTCGACCGCTACTTCTTCCGGGCGACCGAGGCGGCGGCACTTGAACACGGTGTGGACGAGGCCGCAGCGCGGGCCGAACGGATGTCGGATGAGGTTCAGGATCTGCTCGACCCCGACGCCCTGGGTGAGGCAATCCGGGAGGCGATCGAGGCGGGTGACGAGGCGGCCCTCAACGAGTTGGCCCGACTGGCGATCGAGGCTTTTGGCCGCCGGGGGGAGAGTTCCGGCGTGGTCGGGGTCGACGTGCAGAGGATCCGGCGGGGGCTCGGGCTCACCCCGGCAGAGGCGGCAGATCCGAACTCGGATGATGATCGTTCGCCGATCGACCGGGAGCGGCTTTCGCTGTTCGAACGACAGCTTCGACGCGAACTCACCCGGCGACAGATCGAGCGTCAGGGTGAGCTGCCCCCGGCCCGGCCACTCTCCGAATTGAACCGTGCCCTGCCGATGCGGGGACCCCGGGATCTGGCCGAGGTCCATCGGGCCGTGGCCCGGATGAAGCGTCGGCTGGCCACCCTCGGCCACGACCCGCGCGGCAGCCGCCGCGGCCGGGTGGTCGACATCCGCCGGACGATACGGGCCTCACTTGAGACCGGAGGGGTTCCACTGAGGCTCCGCTACCGGCCGAAGCGACCGCGAAAGCCGGAGATATTCGTGCTCTGCGACGTCTCGACCTCGGTCAGCTCGGCCTCCACCTTCTTTCTCTCGGTGCTCCACGCGCTCCACGACTCCTTCCGCAGGCTGCGCAGTTTCGTCTTCATCGAACGAATCTCCGAGGTGACCGGAATCTTCGCCGACGAGCGGGACTTCGCGGCGATCGCCGACCGGATCACCGCCACCGGCGGGGTAGCCGACATCTCGGGTTACACAGACTACGGCCGGGTCTGGGGCGAGTTCCTCGAGGACGTCTCGCGTGATCTCGGCCCCCGGTCAACCGTGATCGTGCTCGGGGATGCCCGCACCAACGGCCGCCCTCCGGCCGAGGAAGCCTTCGCCCAGGTGACCGCCAGGGCCGGCCGCACTTTCTGGCTCAACCCGGAGCCGGAGCTGTACTGGAACTACGGGGACTCGGTGATGAAGTCCTACATGCCGTTTCTCGACGGCGCGTTCGAGTGCTGGAAGACCGAACATCTGGAACTGTTCGCCGACGTGGTCGCCGGTGGGAGTCCACCACCGGAACACTCTCTGCGTCGCCCCCCCGTTTCGGGCCGCATCGGGGTGGCCGGGACCCGCCGGGTCCGATGAAGCTCCGGGTCCGGCTGCAGCCACGGGCCGCAAGCAATGAACTGGCCGGCTGGCGGGAGGATCCGGAAACCGGCGAGCGGGTATTGATCGCCCGGGTGACCGCCCCGCCGGTCGACGGCAAGGCCAACGCAGCCCTGGTCAAACTGCTGGCAAAGGAGTACAGCCTGCCGAAGTCGAAAATCCGGATCCTCCGGGGCGAATCGTCGAGAGACAAGCTGATCGAGCTGGACCGGGCCGGAAGGTAGGTCGTTCGACCCCGGCTTCCGCGGAACCTCGGCCAGAAGAAGCACCGCCCGACGAAGCTGGGCACGTATGCCGCCACCAGGACCGGCATGGGTGTCCACCTGCTGGTTGTTGTCAGCCGGGTGGGGAGATGTCGCAGTGTTTCCAGCTTCCGCGGGCGTTGCTGCGGGCCTTCCGTTCGGCCTGGCGATATGCGCGGTAGCGCCGGAACGGACCGTCGTACGGGTAGGCCGAGGCGAGTCCCCGCCGGACCAGGGTCAGACCGAGATCCCGGCCGCCCTGGTCGATGTAGGCGAGCAGTCGGCCGTAGTGGTCGCGACGGTCCTGGGTCGGATCGGCGCTCACCGTGACCCGGCCACGAGCAAGCCGTTTCATCGCGGCCGAAGCGACCGGACCGCCGCACTCGATCCCGCCGTGAACCTCGGGGGTGTCGATTCCGATCATCCGGATCGTCTCGACGGTACCGGCCGGAGTCCGGACCGAGATCGTGTCACCATCGGCGACGGAAACCACCGGGCCACGGAACCTGGCCGGTGTGCGGGACGGCGGGCCAACTCCGCCCGAGCCACCCCCGGCGGCTTTCGAACAGGGGCAGGGCAGGGACCGGCAGGCGATCCCGTCCCCGTCGGCATCAAGGTTGAAGGGATCACCGTTCAGCAGATAGAGCTGGGCGCCTGCCTGATCGGCGAAGTCACCGCAGTCGACATCTCCCCCGCTGCGGGCGAGGGTCCGGGCCCTGACCCGGATTCGGGCGGCGGCACGCCGTTCGGCCCGGGCCGCCCGACGCAACCGCACCCGCCTGCGACGCTCGGCGGCCCGGCGGACAGCCCGTTCCCGGAGCCGCTCCGCCCGCTGCCGGGCCCGCTCCCGTCGAGCCTGCCGACGCTGCCGTGCTCGCTGCTTTGCGGTCGTGACCGGGTCCGACCGTACCTGCGGGGCCGAGCTGTCGGCCGCCGTTCCACCGCATCCGGTTCCGACGGCCGCCCCCAAACCCAGAGAGACGAGAATCAGGATCACGGCCCGGACGGTCATTTCAGCTGATCCCCGGTGCGGTCAGCGGGGTTCCCAGGCGTCGCTCTGCTCGGCCAGTTCACGGACATGCGGAGGCAGTTCACCGGAGGTCAGGTCTTCCAGAGTCACCGACTCGAGTACGGCCCGCAGGTTTGCCCGCACCGCGATCCAGACGTTCTGGAGCTCGACCGCGTTGCCTCGGTAGGAGATCGACTCCGGCGGTTCGGACTGGACGTTGGCGATCGGTCCCTCGACCGCCCGGATCACATCCGCAACCGAAACCTCGGCCGCCGGCCGAGCCAGCCAGTATCCGCCCTTGGCGCCCCGCCTGGCCCGAACGATCCCGGCCCGTTTCAGGTCGAGCAGGATGTGTTCAAGGAACTGGAGCGGAATCTCCTGGGAGTCCGCGAGTCGTTCGCCCTTGACCGGGCCGTCGGGCGATGCCGCCAGCTCGAGCGCGGCCCGCACCGCGTAATCGCTTTTTGCCGAGACCCGCACCGGCCTAGTTAACCATCAGGACCGGTTTCCGTACTTTTCCCACCGAAAATTCAACTATTCCCGGGGAGAGTCGGGGCCGGACCCGCTGTCGGTCTCGGCCGGAGCCGATGAGGAGGCGTTGGCCTCCTGTTTCCCGGCCTGGGCCGCTTCCGTTTCCGCCCTGATCGCCGAGGCGGGACGGAACCGCTGATACCAGCGGGGTGCCATCAGAATCAGGGTGAATCCGAGTCCGGCAACCAGCGCCGCGATCGGCCAGACCAGCGGGTCGCCCTTCTGGACGGTCGCGAACCCGGACAGCACCAGGACGACTCCGAGCGCCACCCGGATCTTGTCCTGCGGAACCTTGCCGATCAGGGCGGTGCCGAGCACCACGCCCGGGATCGAGCCGATCAGGATGTTTCCGGCCAGGCCGAGATCGACGTTGCCGTGGCCGAAGTGGGCGATTCCGGCCGCCCAGAGCACGATCGCCGCGTGGAACACGTCAGTCCCGACCACGTGCTTGGGAGTGAGCCTGAAAACCGCGATCAGGAGGATCGCCACCACGGTGCCGGAACCGGCCGAGGTGACCCCGATCACGAAACCGGTGGTGGCCCCGATCACCACGGCGGCAACCTTGTGCCGGCGCTCGATCTTGAAAGTGTCACGCTCGTTCAGGGTCCGGGCCAGGATCAGGGCGCGGGCCAGGGTGATCACACCCAGCATCAGCAGGGTGCCGCCGAGTACCGCGTAGACCAGCGAGTCGAGTTTCTCCGCGCCGATCTGCTTCTCCACCCAGGCGACCAGCTGAACCCCGAAGACCGCGGACGGCACCGAGCCGACCGCCAGCCAGAGGACCAGACCCATGTTCACGGTCTTCAGCCGGTAGTGACGCCACCCACCGACGGTCTTGGTGATCGCCGCGTAGAGAATGTCGGTTCCGATCGCCGTGGTCGGCGAAACCCCGAAGAGCAGGATCAGAAGCGGGGTCATCAAGGCACCACCACCCATACCGGTCATTCCGACCAACACGCCGATGCCAAATCCGAAGAAGATGATTGCGATGTCCAAAAGGGGGTGCCCCGATCCGCTCTGAGGGAAGGCGGGAGAGTCACTCTCGACTCTCTTGACCAATTTAGTTGGGAATGAAGACCCGGGCATGGTACAGATCGGGGCGATCGGAGGTGCCCCCGGTGCGTCACGGAGGACATTCCGGCCACGCCTTCTAGACTTCCGCACCGTGAGTGCGATCCTTTCGGCCCGGGATGTCGGCCACAGCTTTGGCGGGTTGACCGCGCTCGCGGGTGTCGATCTGGCAGTCGGGGAAGGTGAGATCATCAGCCTTGTCGGATCCTCGGGATGCGGCAAGTCGACCCTGCTCGAACTGATCGCCGGGCTCGGCCATCCCGACCGCGGTGAGATCGCGATCAAGGGCGGAGTTACGGCCGCGGCGCGGCTTGCTTCCTGCGCCTGGATGCCCCAGCGGGACTGCCTGCTCCCCTGGCTCCCGGCGCTGGACAACGCGGCCCTGGCGGCCCGCAACCAGGGACGCTCCCGTCGGGCTGCCCGAGCCGAGGCCGACGAGATGTTCCGTCGAGTGGGGCTGGCCGGCTTCGAGCGGACCATGCCGGACGAACTCTCGGGCGGGATGCGCCAACGAGTGGCGTTTCTCCGGACCTTTCTGTCCGGCAAGGCGCTGCTGCTGCTCGACGAGCCGTTCGCCTCCCTCGACGCCCTGACCCGAGGTGAGCTTCAGGAGTGGCTGCTGCCACTGCTCCGGGAGGAGGGCCGTTCGGTCATCCTGGTCACCCACGACATCGAGGAAGCGCTCTACCTGTCCGATCGGGTTGCGGTGCTCTCCCCCCGGCCAGCCCGGGTGAGCGCCTGGATGGCCGGCCTGCGCGATGAGACCGGTACCCGCCGGCACGTGGTGAGTGCGGCCGCCTTCAACCGCCGCCGGGAGCAGCTCTCCGATCTGCTTCAGGCCGGCCGGAACGGCAACCCGGATGGGGATCCAGAGTGAGACGGTGGCTGCCGCCCCTCATTCTGCTCGCAGGGTTGGTCGGTCTCTGGCAGATCGCGGCGTCCAGCGGTCTCATGGCCGACCTGCTCAACCTCGAGTCCTTCCTGGTCCCGTCACCGGCCGAGATCGGCTCGGTGCTCTGGAGCGACCGCGGAATTCTCGCCGATAACGCCCGGGTCACCGCTGTGGAGATCCTGGCCGGTTTCCTGGTTGCCTTCGTGACCGGCCTCGGGGTCGCCACTCTCTTTCACCTGTCCGGGCTCATGCGACGGGCCGGCTACCCGCTGGTGGTCGCATCACAAACCATCCCGGTGATCCTGATCGCCCCGGTACTGGTGGTCTGGTTCGGCTACGGCATCGGACCGAAACTGGCCGTGATCGCCCTGATCTGTTTCTTCCCGATAACCGTCAATGCGCTCGACGGGCTGCGCCGGACCGATCCCGACGCGATCAGGATGATGCGGTCGCTGGATGCGAGCCGGCGCCGGATCTTCTTTGCGGTCGAGGTCCCGACCGCCCTGCCACAGATCCTCAGCGGAGCGCGAATCGCGGCTGCCGTGGCGGTGATCGGAGCGGTCTTCGGGGAGTGGGCCGGTTCCGACACCGGACTCGGCCATCTGATCCTTCAGGACAACGCCCAGCTGAACACCGCACGGATGTTCGCTGCAGTTGTGGTGCTCTCGGCCGTGGCCCTGGCCCTCTACGCCCTGCTCGGGTTGCTGGAGCGGCGCCTGATCCGTTGGCGATAGCCTGCCGACACGTCCTGCTGCCGATCCGGAGACCAATGAGAAAGATCTCGCTCATCGCCCTGTCGCTCGCCCTCGCGGTTCTGGTCACCGCCTGCGGCACCAAGTCGGAGCAGGAAAGCGGCCCGCCGGATCGCGAGACTTTCTCCGTTGCCCTCGACTGGTACCCGAATCCGGACCACGCCGGTTTCCTGGTGGCCGAGGAGAAGGGCTACTTCAAGGACGCGGGCCTGGATGTCTCCCTGAGCTCGCCGAGCGATCCCGCGCTGCCGATCAAGCTGGTCGCGGCCGGCAAGGCGGATGTGGCGATCTCCTACGAGCCGGAAGTTCTTCTCGCCCGTCAGCAGGGACTCGACGTGGTCGCGGTGGCGAGTCTTGTCGACCAGCCGCTCACCTCGATGATCTGGCTGAAGAAGTCAAAGATCAAGCGGGTCCGTGACCTCAAGGGCAAGACGGTGTCCACCGCCGGGATCGCCTACCAGGACGCATATCTCCGGACGATCCTGAAACGGGCCGGACTCGCGCCGGGCCAGGTCAAACAGGTCTCGGTCGGCCAGGCGCTGCTGCCCTCGATCCTTTCCGGACGGGCGAAGGCCACGCTGGGACCACTCTGGAACATCGAGGGGGTTCAGCTCAAGCTCGAGGGCAGGAAGCCGGTGATCAATCCGGTCGATCGGCTCGGTGTGCCGACCTACAGCGAACTGGTGCTGGTCGCCAAGGGCAGCCGGCTGGAGAGCGACCCGGATCCGGTGCGGCTGTTCATTGCCGCTCTCGCCCGGGGTACCGCTGCAGCTGTGGCCGAACCCGAGGCGGCTACCCGGGCCGTCCTCAACGCCAACACCGCCCTGGACCCGAAGGTCACCGAGGCCCAGGTCCGGACCACCCTGCCGCTGTTGCGGCGGGGAGGCCTCAAGGGAACCGACCAACCCTTCGGGTACATGGACACCGCGAAGTGGCAGTACTTCATCAGTTGGATGGTCGAGCAGAAGGTGCTGGAGAGCAGTCAGATGGCGGTCGACGCCCTGACCAACGACTATCTGCCTTCCTCCCCGATCGACGCCGGCTGAAGCCCGGTCGTTCGGGCAGCCCGGATCCTGGCGCGGTTGCCGGGGCCGTCCAGGCCGCGCCCGATGTCGGCTGCCAGCAGCTCACCCGCGAGCCCCCGGAAAGGGGCATACCGGGCGTAGAAATCCTCGACCTCCCCGATCTCGGCGGGCCTCCCGAGCCCGGTGAGCCAGCCGACCAACTTGATCTGGGCCAGATCACCGGCCAGCAGCGCATCGGGGTCACCCCGCCCGCGCAGGGCGAGGCAGGCCACGGTCCAGGGTCCGATGTTCGGGATCGCCAACAGTCGGATGTCGTCCCCCGGCTCACCCGGATCGATGCGTCCGGCCGTGATCTCACGGGCAGCCCGGATCAGGGCGGTTGCCCGCCCGGCCGCGAGGTCCAGTGCCTGCAGTTCGGCCGGGGCCGCCCGGGCCAGCGTCGCCGGTCCGGGTACCGTGACCAGCCCCTCCCCCGGTCCCGATCGGATCCACAGGCCGAAGCGCCGGATCAATCGCCGCTGGATCGCGGCCGCCCGCCGATACTCGATCAGCTGCTCGGTTACCGCCCACGCCAAGGCTTCCCAGGGATCGGGTCGCCGCACCGGGCGGTGGACCAGTTGCCTCCGGATCGCCGGCCCGAGCAGCCCGTCGTCCCCGAACCGCGCGCGGAAAGGGTTCAGGTCATCGTCGAGGCCGAAACAGTGGCGCAACCGATCGATTCCACGGTCCAGGTCATCCTCGAGAGCGACCGCGAGCCGCTCCGCCCCCGGCCCGTCCATCCGCGAGGGCTCCACCTCCTCTGCGACCAGCACGAAACCGGTCGGCCGGTCAGGCCGGAGGCGGAGAATCATCGGGCAACCCTCGGGCGAGAACAGCCGCTCGAGCCAGGGCCCCCGGCGCCTGAAACAGCGATCGCCCCCGGTCAGTCGCGGGAGAACCCGTGAAAACCGCGGCCTGACCGCGACCTCGAGCCGCTCCACGAAACCTCCCGGGTTCAGTCTCCGAGCAGGTGGACGTCGACCAGAAAGGACCGCGATGCGACCACGTTGCCCGGCCGGGCCCGCCTCGAAAGTCGACGCCGTCGGCGACGCGAAGCGCCCGAGCCGCTGACCGCCCGCACGGCTGCCACGGTGGCCACCCCGGCGAGGGCACCACCGGCGACCGCGATCGCCGCGGTGGCGACGTCCTCCCGAATCGCGGGAAGCGGTCGACGTGACTCGTACTCGCGGGGCAGGGCCCGCACCTCGTCGCCCTCGACCGAGACAACGTCCTCTTCCGAAATCAGCTCTCCATCCAGCTCTTCCTCAAACACAGACCGCACCTTACCGTTGGCCGAGGTCGGAACCGGCTCCATCGAGCGGCCGACGTCTCAGGAAGGCAGATCCCGACCCAGCCATCCGCTGTAGAAACCGGGCAGGTCGGGCAGGAAGTCATGCACCACCGGATAGCCCGGCGGGACCGCCTCGACCTCGAGCAGCGCCCCGCTCAACGGACAGTAAAACTCCCTCAGCTCCATCCAGTCGGGGTCCGCGTGGCCCATCTTCGGGTAGATCTCGCGCAGCGACTCCTCGCTGTCGCGAACCCGGACGACCGCATGCATCTTCCAGTTCTCGTCCCAGCGACAGAGATCGGCACCGGCGTCCGTACGGATCACCAGTTCGCCGTCACTCCGACGCAGAACCACATTCAGCCCCTCGCCGACCGGCAGCACGATCGGGTCCTCGGAGCCCGCCCGGGACTGAAGCAGGTCGATCCAGGCGTCGAAACGACCGCGGTCCTTGAACCCGGACTGGATCTCCTTGACCGCCCGGCGCGAAAGCCTGCCGTCGAGCATCTCCCCCAGGGTCTCGGTGGTGACCGCGCGGCCCTCGATCGCCCCGCTCCGGTCCTCGGCGGGCAGCTGAACCGAACTGCGCGACAGGTACTCCGCGACCGCCTCCTGCGGCGTGACCTTGCCGGGCTCGGCTGCGGCCGCGGCCACGGTCGGGGTCACGGCTTCAAACTCGAAGTCCTCCGGCAGGTCCCAGAACCCCCGGTACTCGGCGGCGAACCGGGGCGAGAGCCGCATCGACTCGGCCAGCATCCCCCGGACCGGCTCGATCAGCTCCCCGGCGAGGATCCGGTCCCGCTGCTCCGCCCACCACTCGGCGGTCGGACGGGCCCTCCGCAACCGCTCGGCCCGGGCCTCGTCCCGGTCGGATACCGCGTAGGCGCTCTCGGCGTAGGCCGGCAGGAGATGCCCCTCGGCCACATCCCGCTCGACCGCCGACCCGGATCTGAGCAGCGGATCACCGACCCCGCCACCGCCCTTGTAGACCATCAGGAAGAGGTCGCCGTTGGCGGCCGGCTCCAGGGTCCGCAGGGCGTCCTGGAGATAGGTCCGCTCACCCTCCAGGTCGAACATGGCCGGTCGGTCGTAGCTGCCGTCCCCGGTCGGGTAGGCCTCGCCCCGTGCCGCCCGTTCGGCCAGATCGGACCCCTTGAGAATGTGGACGTAGGCGGTCGAGGCCGGGTATCCCCCGAAGATTCCGGGTGAGGTGAAGGTTTTGGCCATCCCCAGGGTCTGCACCTCGTAGTGAGGGGTGTTCCAGGTCATGAACAGTGACTCGAAGCCGGACCCGCCGCGGTGACGGCCGATCCCGGCCGAGGAGGCCTTGACCTGACGACCGAGATAGATGAACGGCGCCAGCAGCTCCCACATCTCGCAGTCACCGAGGTCACCCTCCGGATTGAACGGGGCGGCCCCGTAGTCGAGACCGTCGAGCACGTACTTCGCCCCCATCCCGCCGGCCGCCAGCTCGAAGTTGACGAAGCCGGAATTGTTGCCGAAATGATCCACACCTCCGCCCTGGAAGGCCGAGGGTTCGTGGTAGGAGGTCATCACCTCCTCGATGAACCCGCGGCTCTGGAGCGCCCGGGAGAGTCCGCGCAGATACCCGGTGAAGGTGACGAACAGTGGTGGCCAGGGCACACTGGAGGAGGCGATCGAGTCGCCCTTGTTGGTCCAGGTCCCGACCGGATAGTTCCCCCGGGTGGCCAGGTAGCCGCCGTCGTTGATCTTGTCGTTGCAGATCAGGGTCTGGGTGAGAACCAGCCAGGTCATCCCCTGGATCCCGGCCGGGGTCGCGTTCATCGCGTGCCAGCCCCAGGCCGAGCTGCCGTCGAGGTCGACCTCCATGACCCCGTCCTCGCCAAACCGCATCTCGTAACAGCCATGCATGATGAAGTCCCGTCGGGCGACGATCGGCAGCGAGTCCTTGTTCGCGAACTGGGTGTCGAAGAATCCGGGCGCCCGGTAGCGACCGGGCACCGTCATTCGCCGGACGGTCGACTTGAAGGACCGGCGGGTGTCCTCGATCACCTCGCGGCTGAACCGCTTGAACCGGTCCACCCCCTCGTCGGCAATCAGCCGTTCGACCGCGTCCCGGATCATGTGGCATCCGGCCAGCCGGGTCTTCTCGTCCAGCAGGTAGTACATCGGGGCCCGGGTCATCCGTTTGATCCGTTCGAGGTGCCCGGCGGCGATTTCGTCCCCTTCACCGATCCGTTCCCCGTGGAGATCGATTCCGTCCTCGAACACGTAGGTCGGCCCGACCGGCACCCCGCCGGGGGTCGAGGCACCGATGTCGACCACGTGAGTCACCCCGCCCGCCCAGGCCACCAGCTCGCCCTCGTGGAAGATCGGGACGAAGGTCTGGACGTCGGCCGGATGGACGTTGCCGATGGTCGGCGAGTTGTTGGCGAAGATGTCCCCCGGCCGGATCCCCGGGTTCTCCTCCCAGCCCCCGCGGACGAAGTACTTGAGCGCCTCCGACATCGTGTGTACGTGAACGATGATCCCGGTCGAGAGGGCGATCGAGTCGCCATCCGGGGTGTAGAGGGCGAAGCAGAGCTCCCCCAGTTCACGAACGATCGGGGAGGCCGAGATGTTGAGCGCGGTCTCACGGGCAGAGACCAGTCCGCCACGGACCCGGCTGAACAGCTTCTCGAAGCCGATCGGATCGGTGCTCTTCAGTTCGAGCTGCTCGAGCCCGGCGTAATGCCCGGTCTCGGCGAAGAGCCGGTCGGAACGTTCCAGCATCTCGCGCAGGGTGAGTCCGTCCCAGCCGATCGGACCGACGTCGGATCGGGATCCGGGTTCGGATCCGGCAGCCGCAATGGTCATCGTGCGTCCTCCCTGTACTCGAGATGGAATATGTCGTGCCGGTCGATCCAGACCCGGCGGTCGGGCGGGATCGGAAAGGTCGTGGCCGCCGCTTCGATGATCGCGGGGCCCTCGATCGCATGCCCGTTTCGGACCTCCTCCATCGCGTAGATGTCGGTCTCGGTGAAGCCGGGCTCGCGACCGGGGGTCGCGGGCCAGTAGACGCTACGGGTTCCCTTGACCGGGGGCGAGCCGGTGACGGTCGGGATGTCGACCAGTTTCGGTTTCTCGGCCGGCACCCGACCGCGGACCACCGCCTGGGTGACCAGGTAGCCGAGTTCCGGCGACTTGGCCGAGGCCGCGTACAGGCGGCCGTAGGCCTGCTCGAAAGCGGCGATCAGATTCTGCACCTGGTCTGCCGTCTCGAGCGCCGGAACGGCCGAATCGATCTCGATGTCGTTGAGCTGTCCGTAGTACTGCATCCGGACCGAGTGGGTGTACTCGATCTGCCCGGGCTCGTATCCGGACTTGGCGAACTCCCCGGCCACCCGGCCCTCCAGCTCCCGCCAGGCGGCGGTGATCATCGCCCCCATGCCCGCGGTCATCTCGGGCGGGTAGCTCGGCAGGATCGGCAGGTCGACGCTGCGGTCGTAGCGGTACTCGAAGTCGGCGCAGGCGCAGCCGAAGGCGCTGAACCCGGCAGCCCAGGCCGGGACCAGCACATCCGTGTACGGAACCCCGGCGGTGTACCCGGCGACATGCAGCGGTCCGCCCCCGCCGTAACAGAGCAGCGTGTACTCGGCCGGTGAGTAGCCCTTGCCCAGCACCCGGCCGACCGCCTCCTGCCGGAGGGTGGTTTCGAACAGGTCGATCACCCCGGCGGCCCCCTCCTCGACCGGCAGGCCGAGCGGCCCGGAAACCTGGCTCTCGATCGCGTGACGGGCCCGTTCCACGTCCAGGTCGACCTCGCCGCCGAGGAAGTACTCCGGGTTCAGCCGGCCGAGCACCAGGTTCAGGTCGGTAACCGTCACCGTCTCCACTCCGCCCTCGGGCCAGGAGACACCGATACTGGCTCCGGCCGACTCGGGCCCCAGCTCGGGCCGACCCGAGCTGGGGTCGAGTCGCACGTAGGAGCCACAGCCGGCACCGAGCGAATCGATCTTCACCAGCGGCATGTTCAGCACGAACCGGGCCATGTCCGGGGTCGGGGTCACCTCGAACCGGCCGTCGGTGATCAGGGCGATGTCGAAACTGGTGCCGCCGATGTCGGTGCAGAGAATGTTGCTCCGGTCGATCCTTCCGGCCAGCCAGTCGGCCCCGACCACCCCGCCGATCGGGCCCGAAACGAGCGTGGTTCCGAGCTGGTCGGCCTCGATCGAGACGGTTCCACCGTGGCTCGACATCACCCGCAACTCGAACTCGGCTCCTGCCTCGCGAGTAGCGGCCCGGACCGCACGCAGGGTGTTCCGGGACGGCTCGGCGGCGTAGGCCTCGATCAGGGTCGAGTTGAGCCGGGGCAGGTCCCGCCGGGTCGGGTAGAGCCGGCTGGAGAGAAAGACCTTGACCGCGTCCCCGGCCGAACCGCCGTTGTATGCGGCGAGTTCCTCGGACAGGATCTCGGCGACCGCCTCCTCGTGGGCGCCGTTGCGGTAACTGAAAAGCAGCGAGACCACGATCGCATCAACCCGCTCGGCCATCAGGTGCCGGACGGCCTCCCGCACATCCTCTTCCCGCAGCGGCAGGACCTCGGTCCCGTAGACGTCGAACCTGCCCCGGACCCCCATGCAGCGGGAGCGGGGAACCAGCGGTTCGTTGTGGAAATGAGTCGCGACGTGAAGCCGGTCTCCGTAGGAGTACCCGAGATAGGTCTGGATCGCCCGTTCCATCCTGAGCGCGTCCTCCTGGCCGGCGGTGACGATCACCCCCACCCTGAGGCCGGTCCGGGACAGCAGCCGGTTGAGCATCGCGGTCCCGCTGTAGACCCCTGACCGGATCCCCGGGAAGGCCGCCTCGACCGTCGTCCCCCACTGCTCCAGGGCGTCCCGGGAGGAACGCATGAAGCCGATCGATTCATCTTCCGGGGTGGTTCTCGCCTTGCCGATCGAAAACGCGCCGGTTTCATCGACCACGAAGGTGTCGGTCATGGTTCCACCGGCATCGATAGCAAGAACCCTGGGGGTGCGCCGCATTGAAGCCTCCTCCGTCCGTTCGGGCCAACGGGCCGGAACGGATGATTCCGGGTCCCTCGACTCCTGATGTCCGGACCCTATCCGCGGGAAACGATCGGCTGAAAATCATGCGGTCGCCTACGGGTGTCGACCACGGTTTTTCACCTAATCCGGGGCAACGGGGCCTGGCGGAAGCAGCCAGGCCCTAGGGTGGGCGGATGAGCAGTCGGGCCGACACGAAGCCGCTCGAAACGCCGCTTCCCGGCGGCCACAGCGACGCCACCGTGGTGGTCGAACCGGTGATCACCGGCAGCTTTACGGTGCCGCAACCGGTCCGCTCAAGCCCCGAGGGTCCGCTCCGCGTCCCCGCCCTGCTCCGGGCAGCCCGCGGCAAACGGACCACCCAGCCGGTGCCGGCATTCCTGATCCGGCATCCCGGGGCGGGACCGCTGCTGGTCGACACCGGGATCCACTCTTCGGTCGCCGGGAATCCGGTCCGGAACCTCGGCCGTCTGGAAAATTGGTTCTACAGGCCACGGCTCGAACCCGGCCGGGACCTGGCGAGTCAGTTGCGGGAGAAGGAAGTCGAGCCGTCCTCGATCGGCCTCGTCCTGATGACGCATCTGCATCTCGATCACGCCTCGGCAGTCACCGACTTCCCCGACGCAACCTTTGTCGTCGATGCGAAGGAGTGGCGGGAAGCCAACCGCCCACTCCCGTGGAGCAGGGGCTACCGACGTAACCATTTCAACCATCCCTTCGACTTCCGGACGGTCTCGTTCGAAAGGGCGACGGCAGTGCCGTACGGCGGTCTTGACCGGACCATCGACCTGTTCGGCGACGGGTCGGTCCGACTGGTGGCAACCCCCGGTGACACGGTCGGTCACCAGTCGGTGCTGGTCAGGCTGAAGGATCGCCCCATGCTGATCGGCGGTGACGCCACCTACCTGAACTCCCAGTTCGAACCGGATGCGGACCAGCCGGGCGTGATGGCCGACCCGGAAGGCCATCGTCGCAGCCTGGAAGAGATCCGCCGGTTTCGCAGCCGGTTTCCGGAGGCCGTGATCACCCCCGGGCACGACGTCGATTTCTACCGGTCGCTGCCGGAGCGGTTCGAGTAACCGCCAGACCGACTGGACCACCGGACCGACCGCACGCCACACGACCGTCTAGATTCGACTCCGATGCTGGTTGCAGCAGTCCAGATGGAGGTCCGGCCGGGGAACGTCCAGGCGAACCTGGAGAGCGCGGAGCGCCTCGCCCGGGATGCGGCCGCGTCCGGGGCGGAGCTGATCGCACTGCCCGAGTTCTTCACCACCGGAGCGGCCTTCCTGCCCGAGCTGGCCGACGGCTCGCTGCCACCGGACGGTGAGGCGACACGGATGCTGACCCGGGTGGCCGCGGAGTGCGGAGTCTTCCTCGGTGGCTCCTTCCTCTGCCGGGATGCCGATCTCGAGGTCCGCAACGCATTCCTCCTGGCCGGACCGGACGGCAGGGTCCTCGGCCGACACGACAAGGACCTGCCGACCATGTGGGAGAACGCCCTCTATGTCGGCGGCAGCGATGACGGGTTGATCGAGGCGGGGGATCTCACGTTCGGGGCCGCGGTCTGCTGGGAGTTCATGCGCCGACCGACGGTGGAACGGCTCCGCGGCCGGGTCGATCTGGTCGTCGGTGGTTCCAACTGGTGGTCGATCCCGGAGTGGCCCCCGGCCGGGATCACCCGCCGGATGGAGCGGGCGAATGCGTACCGGGCGGTCGCCGCCCCGGCGAGCTTCGGACGGCTGGTCGGGGCCCCGGTCGTTCACGGGGCGATCTGCGGCGAGTTCAGATGCCCGATGCCGGAGTTTCCCCGGTTTCAGTACCGCGGCCGGTTTCAGGGTGGTGCCCTGATCGCCGATGCGGAGGGTCGGATCCTCGCCCGGCGCGGCGTGAACGAAGGCGAGGGTTTCGTGACCGCCGAGATCGATCCACGACGGGTGGAGCCGGCCGATCCGGTCCCCTCCCGTTACTGGATGCACGGCCGCGGGCTGCTCCCGGCGATCGTCTGGAACACCCAGCGGATCCTCGGTCGCCGTTGGTATCGGGCGAACGTCCGGGGTCGGTCTCCCGTCCGCTGAGCGCCCCGGCGGGCCGGACTAGAGCGCCTTCTCGTACAGCCGGTACTTCTTGGTGACCCTGCCGCCCATCCCCTCCAGGGCACGGTTCATCGGCTCGTTCGTCTCCAGGATCCAGCCGGCCTCGCCCGCCATCACCCCGTCCGGGTCGCAGTTGTTCATGTGCTTCACGTAGAGGGCGGCGGCCACACCGGTGTGCTGGTAGGCCTTCTTCACCCCGAGCGCCAGGATCCGGACCGTGTCGATCTTCCGCTTTCCACGCAGGAAGCGGAGCCAGCCCAGCGGCAGGATCCGGCCGTTCATCTTCGCCAGCACCTGGTTGATGTCGGGCAGGGTGAGGGCTGCCCCGACCACCTCGCCGTCCTCCTTCTCGGCGATCATCGCCCAGTCCTCGTCGATCACCAGTTTCAGGGTCTTGGCGTGGAACTCCACCTCGTCCTCGGTGATCGGCACGAAACCCCAGTTGTCACCCCAGGCCTCGTTGTAGACCTCATGGAAGCGGGCCATCTCGCCGGCCATGTCGCTGCGGCGCATCCCGCGGATCGTGATCCCGTGTTCATCCAGACTCTTCTGGGCAGCCTCATGGATCGCCGGATGGAATTTGAGTCCCTCCTTCAGCTTGCCCATCTCGAGATGCCACATGAGCAGATCCATCGCCTTGGTGAAACCGTTCGCCTCGACCAGCCCGTGGACGTACTCCTGGTGGGAGTTCTCGAGGATCACCGGCCGGTGGTCGAAACCCTCGATCTGGATGCCGAGCTCATCGTTGGTGGTGAAGTCCATCGGTCCGACCACCCGGTCACGCCCCTTGCCGGCAAGCCACTCGCAGCCGGTTTCGAGCAGGGCCCTGGCGACTTCCGGGTCGTTCACCGTCTCGAAAAATCCGAACTGACCGTCGTTGCCGCCCCGGTACTCGTCCCACCTCTGGTCGATCTGGGCGCTGATCCGGCCAACCGGTTCCCCGCCAAGTTCGGCGTAGAAGAGTTCGACCTCGGCGTGATCGAAGTACGGGTTCTTCCTGCGGTTGAGGAACTCCATCCGATCCATGATCAGCGGTGGCACCCACTGCGGGTGTCCACGATGGACCGCAAACGGAACCTTGACGAAGCGCTTCAGGTCCCGGCGGTTTTCGACCCGGTGAATCTGGAGATCTGGCATGGAGTCAAGCTACCGCAGCACCTGCGGAAGTGGAGGGTGCCGGGGCAGGCCCCGGCCGACGGTCTGACAGACTCCGCCCATGACCGAAACCGCCGCGGGCCCGATCGACCTGTTCGAGAAGGTCAGAAACCATGACCGTCGCGAACAGCTCGAAGCGGCAAACGCCGCCGACCTCAACCCGTACTTCCGCCTGCTCACCTCGCAGGCCGGCCCGGTGGTCGAGATGGAGGGGCGCGAGACGATCATGCTCGGCTCGAACAACTACCTCGGTCTGACCGGCGACGAACGGGTCAAGCAGGCGGCCCGGGACGCACTCGACACCTACGGCACCGGGGTCACCGGCTCCCGGCTGCTGAACGGCACCACCCCGATTCACGTTGAACTGGAGGAGGAACTGGCCGCCTGGATGAACACCGAGCAGGCGATCGTCTTCTCGACCGGGTATCAGTCGAATCTGGGCTGCCTGCAGGCGATCCTCGGCCCCGAGGACACGGTGATCTGCGACTCCGGGGACCACGCCTCGGTGCTGGACGGCCTCAAGCTCTCCGGAGCCAAGCTCCGTCCCTTCCGCCACAACCAGACCGAAAAGCTGGAGAAGATGCTGCAGCGGGCCCAGAGCGACGGTGGCGGGATCCTGGTCGTGGTCGACGGGGTCTACTCGATGGAAGGCGACCTGCCCGACCTGCCGCGGGTGGTTGAGCTGTCCCGGCACTACGGGGCCCGGATCATGGTCGACGAGGCCCACGGGGTCGGGGTTCTCGGGGCCCGCGGGGCCGGTGCCACCGAGCTCTACGGGCTCGAGGACCAGGTCGACCTGCGGATGGGGACCTTCTCCAAGAGCCTCGCCTCCTGCGGCGGATTCATCGCCGGCAGCGCCGAGGTGATCGAGTACCTGCGGATCACCTCACGGGCCTTCATCTTCAGCGCCTCCGGGGTGCCGGCCGCAGTGGGCGCCGCCCTGGCCGCGGTCAAGATCTGCCGCAGCGAAGGTCCGGCCCTCTACAAGCGGCTGCTTGAGAACGCCGAGTATCTGCGTCACGGATTCGAGGATCTCGGACTGCGGGTGGTCCAGCCCGGCCGGATGCCGGACGGCTCGGTGGCTACCACCCCGGTGGTGCCGGTGGTGATCGGGGAGGACTGGCAGGCGATCCTGGTCTGGAAGGCGCTCTACGACGCCGGGGTCTACACCAATGTGGCGATCCACCCGGCGGTCCCGCACGGAGCCGCCCTGCTCCGCACCAGCCTGATGGCCACCCACGAAAGGGAGCATCTGGACCGGGCCCTGGAGATCACCGCTGAGGTGATCAAGCAGTTCGACGGACTCACCAACGCCTGACGCCAGCCCCGGGTGGCAGACCCCGGCCGCCGGCCCTGGGACCCGCGGCCGGGAACCGGTTCCGGGGTTCAGCCGCTCTTGCCCCGGGCGGCCGTGACCAGCGCCGCCGACGGCTCGACCACCTGCAGCGGCTTGAAGCTCGCACCGGCCCGGGAAATGGTGACCGGGCCCTTGTCCGGATCGCCGGTGTCGGTGATCGTGAAGTCCCCGATGATGCCGTCGCTCACCTTCAGTCCGGCGAGGGCAGCGGCGACCTTCCCCCGGTCAAGCCCGGCCGACCCGATCGTGTCCAGCAGAACCCGGGCGGCCTGCCCCGCATACGGAGCGTAGATCTCGACCGGCTCCGAGCCGACCTTCGCCTGGAGCTGCTTCACGAACTGCTTGCCGGGCCCGGGCAGAAGTTCGGGCGCCCGGCCGGGAACCGACGCAAACATGCCTTTCGCCGCGGCCTGCCCGGCCTCGTCGATGGTTGCCTGCTGGGCGAAACCGTCCGGCGCCAGCAGCGCCACCTTGCCGTCGTTGGGGCCGAGAACCGCCACCTTGTCCTTGATCAGACGGCCACCGTTCTGCTCGGTGAGCCCCGCCAGAAGCACCGCATCCGGGTCGGAAGCGGCAACCTTCTTCATCAACGCGGTGTAGTTGTCGGCCTCGGGGTCCCATTCGAGCTGGTCACTGACCGTGACGCCCGCCGGCCCGGCGGCGTTCACGAAGGTTGCGGCCTGCCCGATCGAGGTGTCGTCACCCGCGGCGTTGAGGACGGCGACCCTCTTCATGTTGTTGGTGGCAGCGAAGGTGGCGAGCGCGGCTCCCTGGGCGGCATCGTTCGGAACCACCCTCGCGTAGTTGCGTTTTCCACTCGGATAGAGCGAGCCGGGCTGGCCGTCGCTGCATGAGTCGGCTGTCTGGGTGAGGCAGATCGCGGTGTTGCCGGGAGAGACCATCGCCAGCCCGCCTCCGTCAGCCTCGTTGAGGGTCGGGATCATCACCTGGGCGCAGCCTGAGTTGTAAGTCCCGACCACGCCGATCACGCTGCTGTCGTCGCTGTATGCGGTGGCGTTGTCACGGCAGATCTCCTCGTCCCAGAGTCCGGTTTCGGCGTCCGAGTCGTCGCAGGCCTGAAACCCGATCGTCGCCTCGCCCGCCTTCCATCCGGCGTCGTCGAGTACCTGGGTGATCGCCTCGTTCATCTGTGCCGACCGGGCCTTCGAGTCCCCCTGCAGCGGCAGGTCGGAGACGATCAGGGCGTCCGGGGAACCGCCGCCGCCGAAGGCCACATCGCCGCAGTTGGCGAGATCGAGGCCGGCCACCTTGTCGCTTTCCCCCGACCCACCGCCGCAGGCAGCGATCACGACCGCAATCGTTCCGAGGGCAACCAGGCCCGTCACCAGTTTGATTCGCATCGACACGATCTCTCCCGTCTGTTCAGGTTCCTCAGGTGGCAGTAGTGGTCACAGGGAACTCCGACCAACTCCGGCCCTCGTCCACCGAGCCTACCGCCGCCTGCCGACGTTCCCCCGAAACGGGCCGAACGGAAAATCCTGCTCCTTGCGACTTCTCTCTCCCGCGAACGGTTGACTCCTGTGTGGCCTGACCCTAGGTTGCTCATAGCGCCCCGGTCGGACTGAGTCCCGGCCGCGGGCCGGGAGAGGTCCGTCGGTCTGGAAAGCCGACAGCAGTTCCCGTTTGCGATACCAGTCGAAGTCAAACCCCGGAGGGAGGACCGTTAATGGAAGCAACCGTCACCGCCGCCTCAGTGTCCGCCGGCACCACCCAGGTCCCGCAGCACATGCAGGCGCTGGCTCATGCGAACCGTGTTCGGCTGGCGAGGGCCGGGCTGAAGCGGGAGATCGGCCACGGCCGGACCACCGCCGCGCAGGTGATCGAGGACTGTCCGTGGGAAGCCGAAAGCATGGGTCTGGGGGAACTCCTCCGCAGCCAGCCGCGCTGGGGCGGGACCCGCACCAGGCGCCTGCTCGGTTCGACCGGCCTGACCGAGAACAAGCGGATCGACGCCTTGACCGACCGCCAGCGCTCGATCCTGGTTTCGCGCCTGCGGCCGAACTGACCTCGATGGCAGACGGGCGGTTCCGGGTCAGCGCAGACGGAACCCGAGACCGCCCGAGGCCGTCATGAACCGTCGCCGGAGCAGCCAGGCCACGGCGCCGAATACCGCCAGCCCGGCCAACAGGCAGATCCATGCCGCCAGGCGCATCCCGTATCCGGTCACCCCGATGGTGACCGCGAAGCCGACCCCGGCGAGCAGGGTGGTGTGGGAGCGATAGCCGGAGAAGTGCTCCCGCACCGCCAGCTCGAGTCCGCCGAGCGAGCCCAACCCGAGACCGATCAGGACCCGGACCGGGTTCGAGGTGAACAGCCCGACCACCATCAGGATCAACCCGGCCAGTACGACCAGCTGCATCAGCGGGAACTCCCCCCATACCGGTGCCGGCGGGCCGTCGGACCGGCCTCCGGACCGGGGTCCGGAAGCAGTTTCCTCCCGCCGCGGGGGCTCAGCTGCCGGTTTCGCTCTTTTCGGCCGGTGGCCTTTCTTCCGCTTCTGCCTGCCCATCAAGCAGGGAGCGTACCTGCGCCGAAAGCCGCGCGACGGTAGTCCGGCCGATCTCGGCCCGTTTCAGGGTCCCGCCCGCGGCCACGAAGAGAAAGGTCGGGCAGCCACCAACCCGGTAGAGGTTGGAGACCGCGCCGTCCCGGTCGTACCCGACCGGGACGGTCCAGCGGTGTTCCCTGATCAGCTCCCGAACCCGGTCCCGGTCGTCACGCACGTTGATCGAGACCATGCCGACCCGGCCCCGGAAACGGTCGGCGACCCGGTCGAACACATCCTGCTGTTCGATGCACTCGGAGGCCCGTCGGGTGAACCAGAACGAAATCACCAGCGGCTTTCCGAAAAAGTCACAGATCCGGAGGACGTCATCCCCGCCGACTCCACAGGCCTCGGCCGGATCGACGTTCGCGTCTCCGTCGAGTTGCGACGCGGCCAGGGGAACGGCGAATGGCGCCACCTCCTCCCCGATCCCGACATCCCCGATTCCGACCGTGCCCGAGTCGGTGGTCCGGAACATGTTGATTCCGGCGACCAGAACGATCACGACGAAACAGACACCGACCAGGGCGACGTAGCCGAACCCTCGCCCGCGGCGGCCCTCCGGCCTCATTCCCGCTCCAGCCAGACCAACGCCCCGGGAAGGACCAGGGCGACCCCGGCCAACGCTACCGTGAGATCGACCACCGCGATCAGGCCGAACTCCCGCAGCATGCCGATATCGCTCGCGGCGAGCGCGGCAAATCCGGCGATGGCCGTCAGACCCGAGGTGGCGACCGCGATCCCGGTCCGGCCGTAGCTGAGCCTGAGCGCCTCGGCCAGACCCGCACCCCGGGCCCGTTCCTGGCGGAAACGCCCGGTCAGGATCAGGCTGAACTCGGCTGCGATTGCGATGACCAGGACCGAGAGCACCGCCGAAAGTGGGTTGAGCGGCAACTCCAGAGCGGAGACGACCAGCGCCGACCAGCCGGCGGCCACCACGATCGGGAGCATCGGCACAAGCATCCTGCGGGGCGACCGGAAGGCGATCAGCAGCACGATCGCGATCAGGGCCAGGGCCAGCCCGGTGAGCAGATACCGGGAGCCGGCGAGGGAGTTCATCGAGGCGGTGATCACCACCGGCAGGCCGGTGGTGGTCGCGGTGACCCCGGGGGGCGGACCCTTCCCGCCCCGTGACTCGGAGATCACCTTTTCGATCATGGCTACCGTGTCCGCCTGGCGTTCAACCGAGCCGGTGCGGATCGCGAAGGGGACGTTGGTTACCTTTGCCGGCGTCCCCGGTTTGAGTCCACCGGCGATCATCGCCCGGCGTTCGCTGAGGGGAAGTCCCAGCAGCACATCACGGTTGTCGGCAGCGGTCCGGCCGGGTCCTCCGGGGCCGACGAAATCGGTGATCGCGGGCCCGGGACAGAGATCGGCACCTTCGCAAGACGGCCGTCCGCCCGATCGAGCGGGCAGGTAGCCACCCCGGCGCAGGATCACGCCCCGGATCTCCCCGATCCAGTTGACGACTTCCGGTGCGGTGACGTCGGGGGCTCTCACCACCAGATCGATGCTGCCGGAACTACCGGTCACCCGCTCGACCTCGAGCAGATCCTGGACCGCCGGACTGCGGGTGGGGAGCAGCTGGCTGATCTCGGTCCCGGCGACGGAACGGGTGCTCACCGCCCAGCCACAGACGGCGATCAGAAGACCTACCAGCACCAGCCTGGCCGGCGCCCGGATCGAGATGGCGATCACCGGTTTCACCCGGCGTCTCAGCCCGGACATGACCCCGGCCGACTCCAGCGGCGAGGTCCGGTCCCGTCGACGGCCCCGCAGCCCCAGCGCAGCGGTGCCGAGCAGGAAGGTGACCGCGAAGCAGGTCAGGATCCCGGCCGCCAGCATCACTCCGAACTCGGAGACCAGCGGCAGCGAGGAGACGGTCAGGGCTCCGAACCCGAAAGCTGTGGCGACGCAGGCAAGGGCGATCATCGGCAGCCCGAGCCGGACGGTCTCACGGATCGCCTCCACCGGATCGGTTGCCGAATCGGTTTCGTCCAGCCGGGCCTGGATCTGGACCGCGTAGTCGACGGTGAGCCCGGCCAGGATCGGGGCGGCGCCCAGGGCGGCCAGCGAGAACCGTCCGCCGGTGAGCCACAGGATTCCGGCCGAAACCGCCAGCCCGGCGAGAGCCGCGGCCAGCGGCAGCAGGCGCCAGGCGGAGGCGAAAACCAGGGCCAGGGTCACCGTCATCAGGAGCAGCGCCACCGCGGCCAGCAGCAGGACCCCGCTCTGAAGCGAATTTCCGAGGCGCTCGAAGACCACCGGCGACCCCGAAACCACGTAACTCACCCGATCCAGGCGCACCGACGGATCGGCGGTCGCCCGGCGGATCAGGTCGACCGTCTCGGAGCGGTCCTCCCCGCCGAGATCGGAACGCAGCCGGAGCACGATCTGGGCCGCATCCCGGGACGGGAAGAGATAGGAAAGCCGCGGCTTGGGACCGCTCCGCCTCCCCCCGGACCCGTAGACCACCCGATCAACGAAATCCTGATTGTCGAGGCTCGGGATCGAGGTCAGGCCGTAGCGGGCGATCACTTCCGCCCCGAGCCTGAGCTGTCGCTGGCGCTCGACCACCTCCCGGGGGGTCCGGGGCGTTCCGGTCAGCTTCCCCAACTGCTGGCGGTACACCCGGTTGATTCCGGCTGCCGCCTCGCTCAGGAAGGTCGCGGGACCGGCGAAGACCTTCACCGGATCGAGCGCCGCCAACCGGCGGCAGATCCGGGCAAACTCCCCCTGACCCTTGCGGATCTGCCCGTCGAGGCAGGCTTCGAGCAGCAGGAGCCGGTTCAGGTTCTCCGGGGTGAGGGTCTCGGCCAGCGGTCCGTCAGCGACCACCACCACCGGGTCGCCGCCAAACGATCTCGCCGCTTCGGTGGTTGCCTTCCAGGCCGGGGCGTCACGATCGAAGAACGCGTCCTCGACCGGCTGGGAGTCCATCCGGGCGGCGCCCAGGACCGACAGGACGACGATCACCGAAACAGCGATGATCACCGGCCACGGCCGGCGTGCGATCGCCGCTGCCAGCCGGGCCGGGCTCAATCCATCGCTAGCGGGCCGGTTACGTCGGCCTGCAGAAACTGATGAACGAACTCGTTGGGGGAGTCGAAGAGTTCATCCTTGGGCCCGCTTTCCACGATCCGTCCCTTCCAGAGGACGGCGATGAAGTCGGCGATCCGACGGGCGGTCCCGAGGTCGTGGCTGATCACCATGTAGCAGCCGCCACTCTCGGCGTGGACCTCCTTGATCAACTCGCAGAGCAGGGCGGTGCGGACCGGGTCGAGGCCGGAATCGGGCTCGTCGAACATCACGATTTCGGGGTCCAGCACCAGCGCCCGGGCGAACCCGGCCCGCTTCCGCATCCCGCCGGAGAGCTCGTTCGGCATCTTGTAGTGGGCCTCGCCGAGACCGACCTCGCGCAGGCGCCGGGTGACGATCGACTCGATCTCGTCCTCGCCCTTGTCGGTGTGCTGACGCAGCGGGAAGGCAACGTTGTCGTAGATGTTCATCGAGCCGAAAAGTGCCCCGTCCTGGAACAGCAGGCCGAACTTCTTCCGCATCTCGAACAGTTCGTCGTCACTCAGGTCCGGGACCGAGTCACCCTTGACGATCACGTCGCCCGAGTCCGGGTAGAGCAGACCGACGATGTGCTTGATCAGCACCGACTTGCCGGTTCCCGAGGGACCGAGCACCATCGAGATCTGGTCGTCGGGCAGGCCCAGGTTGAGACCGTTGAGAATCCGGGTGCGGCCGAACTGTTTGACCACATCGATGATCTCGATCGCGTCGGTCGACCCGTGTTCCCGTTTACGGCCGGTATGCCACTTGTAGGGGTCATTGTCTCCCGGGTTGACCCCGGGGATGATGAAGTCCCGGCCCAGCACCGCCCCGTCGGTGGCAACGAACTCGCTCGAGGGTGGTTCGCTGGTCACCTTCGCGTCGGTGGTGGAAGCCGTTTCCACAGCAGCCGGGGACGACGTTTCCGGTTCGGTGGTTGTGGCAGCCGCCTCGGTCGGCTCGGTACCACGATCCTGGGTGTTCTCTTCCTCGCTCAAGCTTTCAGCCTCCAATCGGTGCTCTCGGGTTCGCCCCCCAGAAGACCAAGGTTCCCAACATACCGATGATGTGCACGAGCACGATGTTCAGCACCATCGACTTTGCGGTCGCGGTCCCCACGCCCACCGGTCCCCCGGACGCGGTGTAGCCGTAGTAACAACCGACCAGCACGATCGCGGTGGCCATGGTCATCGCCTTGATCACCGAGAACAGCACGTCGGGAGGGTTCTGGAACATCCAGAAGATCAGGAGGAACCCGCCCGAGGAGACATCGCCGATCTGCTCGACCACCGCGATGTAGGAGGCGAGGTAGCCGACCCCGATCGCCGCCATGTACATGAACGGCAGGGTCATCCAGGCTCCCAGCATCCGGGTTGCCGCGAGGAAGGTCACGGGCGGAACTCCCATGACCTCCAGGGCGTCGATCTCGTCCGAGATCCGCATCGCGCCGAGCTCGGCGACGATTCCGGTTCCGACCTTGGCCGCCATCATGTAGCCGAAGGCGTACGGGATCACTTCCCGCAGGTCACACCAGGCGGCGAACACACCGGCGTAGGCCGGCGCCCCGACCGAACGGTTGAAGTATGCACCTTCGATTCCGCACTGCAGGCCGAGCACGAAGCAGAGCCCCCAGATCACGGTGGTCGATCCGAGCACCAGGATCCCGGCCTGGTTCAGTGCCTCGCCGAAGTACTTGATCACCCGCCCGGTGAAGATGTGGGAGACCACCATCCCGCAGAAACGGGCGATCTCCCCCAGTGATTCGAGCCAGGCCCGGGGGACTGTCAGCCAGCCGCTAGAGGTCATGGTCGGGATCGATCACTTGATCGTCTGCAGGTCGGGGTTGGTCGCAAGCATGGTCTGGGTGAAGATGTAGTTGAAGGCGAAAACGCCGAGCAGGGCGGTCACGACCGCCTCGTTGACGGCCCGGCCGACCCCGGCCGCACCGCCGGTGGCGGTCATCCCCTTGTAGCAGCAGACGATCGCGATGATCGCTCCGAACAGGGTGCACTTGAGGACCGAAGCCATGAGCTCGGTGGTGGAGGCGTTCGAGAACAGGGTCGCGAAGAAGCCACCGAGCGGCTGGTTGTAGAGCAGTTCGGCCCCGATGCCGCCGACGATCCCGAACAGCAGGGCGTAAATGTCGAGCAGGCCGGTGATCAGCATCAGCGCCAGGAAGCGCGGCACCACGAGGTTCTTGATCGGGTCCACCCCGAGGACCTGAAGGGCATCCAGTTCTTCACGGATCTTGCGGGCACCGAGATCGGCGGTGATCGCGGTCCCGGCCACGCCGGCGACCACCACAGCGGTCACGAACGGGGCGAACTCACGGATCGATGCGAGTACGAAGAACCCGCCGAGACGGTCGAGCGCCCCGAACAGGGAGAGGAAGTTCGCGGCCTGGAGTCCGGGGGCGCCGAACCCGAAGGCGACGGTCGAGATCAGCATCGGAAACCAGCAGAGCTGCAGCGCGAAAAGGAACTGGCCGATGAACTCGTTGCCGTACGGGTAGGGGGCCTTGACCGCGGAGGCCATGGTGCGACCGGTGAGGATCATCATCTCCCCGACCTCGGTAAACAGGTTTTTCGCGGGCTCCAGGGCCCTGTTGGCGGCTGCTCTGACCATCTCTCCCGGGCGGAACCTGATTGGATCGGCAGGTTCTGTCGCCGTGGGCGGCAGTCTATGGGATCGCACGGCGTCCGGGGCATCCGGCGTCGGGACGCCAGGATCCGCCCGACGGTGCGCGGACCGTCGTCGTGCCCGTGGTATGTTGCGCCCGCCTTGAGGGGGACGTTCCGACATCGCATTCTGCTGGCGTTCGCACTCGCCCCGATCGTTGTTGCCACGGGTTGCGGCGGCGGCGAGTCAGACCAGTTCCCGGCGGAGAAGCCCGGCCGGTTTCCGGTCGAAGTGATCCAGTCGAGCTTCAAGCCGGTACAGACCGTCGCCCGGACCTACGACCTGGTGATCGCGGCCCGCAACTCGGGAGACCGGACGATCCCGGCCCTGTCGGCGACGATCAGCCTGCCCGGACGCGGGTCCACGCTCGCTTTCGCCTACCGCGACCGGCAGCAGGGACTCGCCCAGGACCAGCGGCCGGTCTGGGTCCTGGAGGAGGGTTACCCGAAGCTGGCCGGGACGGTCGGACGCGGTGGCGCCGAGACCGCCAACCGGCGCACCTTCAATTTCGGCGCGGTCGACCCCGGCGACACCGCCAACATGGTCTGGCGGGTCACCGCGATCAAGCCGGGCCGATACCGCCTGGCCTGGGAGCTGGCGGCGGGCCTGAAGCCCGGGGTCGAGGCGGTGACCCGGGATGACACGATGCCGAAGGGTTCATTCCCGGTGCGGATCGGCAACCTCGCCCGCTTGACCCGGGTTGATGAGAACGGCAAAGTCGTACCATTGAGTCCTTCGGAGCAGCTTCAGGTGAAGCGGTCCGAATCCTCTCCCTGAGACCTCGACCGGAAGGCGCGTGACGAGATGGCGGTGACAACATCACTTCGAGTGGAGAATCCCGCGACCGGAGAGGAGATCGCCCGGGTACCGATCGACTCGGAAGGTGACGTCGCCGCTGCGGTGGCCCGGATCCGTGACGCCCAGCCGGAATGGGCGGCGCTCGGTTTCGCCGGACGCCGCCGCTGGCTGAACCGGCTTCGTGACTGGATGCTGGACAACTCGGCCGAGATCGCCGACACGCTCAAGGCCGAAACCGGCAAGGTCCGGGCCGAGGCCACGATCGAGGTCCCGTACCTGGCCGACCTGATCAACTTTTACGGCGCCCGGGCCGGAAAGATGCTGAAGGAGCGCCGGGTTCGTCCCAGCTCACCGCTGACCGCCACCCGTCGTCTGCGCCTCCGTTACGAGCCGTTCCCGGTGGTCGGCCTGATCAGCCCCTGGAACTTTCCCCTGGTGCTGTCGCTCGGAGACGCGATCCCGGCCCTGATGGCCGGGGCCGCGGTGGTGATGAAGCCCTCCGAGGTGACCCCGCTGGGGCTGAACGAGATCGTCACCGCCTGGCGCGAGGAGATCGGTGGCCCCGACGTGCTGGCGGTGGTCAACGGTGCGGCCGAGACCGCCACCGCCCTGATCGACCATTCGGATTTCGTCGGGTTCACCGGATCCGACGTGACCGGCCGCAAGGTGATGGCCCGGGCCGCGGAAACCCTCACCCCGGTCAGCCTGGAACTCGGAGGCAAGGATCCGATGGTCGTGCTCGAAGGCGGCAACCTCGACCGGGCCGCGAACGCCGCCGCCTGGGGAGGAATGCTCAACTCGGGCCAGATGTGCATCTCGGTCGAACGGATCTACGTCGAGGACGGGGCCTACGACGCCTTCATCGACCGCCTGACGGGTGAAGTCGAAGCCCTGACCCAGGGCACGGACGGCGCGGTCGCCGCCTGCGACGTCGGCGCGATGACCATGGAGTCCCAGCTCGAGAAGGTGGAGCGACAGGTCGACGAGGCGGTCGCCGCCGGAGCCCGGGTGCTGACCGGTGGTCGCCGCAGTGAGGGACCGGGCCGGTACTTCGAACCGACCGTCCTGGTCGATGTGACCCCGGAGATGAGCGTTGCCTCGGATGAGACCTTCGGTCCGGTGGTCACGGTGACCAGGGTCAGGGATGAGGACGAGGCCGTCTTCCGGGCGAACGACAGCCGCTACGGGCTCTCGGCTTCCGTCTTCGGGCCGCGGGGACGGGCCGAGCGCGTGGCCCGCCGGCTCGAGGCCGGTGCGGTCAACGTGAACGACATGATCTTCAACATGCTGGCCCCCGGACTGCCGATGGGCGGCTGGAAGGAGTCCGGCCTCGGGTACCGGAACGGCGAGTACGGGATCCGCAAGTACTGCCGGTCCCAGGCCGTGGTCAGCGCCCGGCTGCTCGGTCGGTCCGAGCTGCTCTGGTACCCCTACACGGCCAGACGCCACCAGCAGACGATGGGCCTGCTGCGACTGGTGAACTCCCGCGGTCTGCGTCGCTTCCGCAGCTGAATTTCTGGCATCCGCAGCGATGAAGCCATACGATTGACCGATCGCCAGGGTCGAGAGTCAAGCGGGGCAGTTCCCTTCGGGCGGCCGGATGCGGCTTCTCCTGGAACGCCGCCTGTCCGGGACCGTGGCGGTTCTATTGACGGTCGCGGCCGCCACCCTGACCGGGGCCGCCTGCGCCGGAGGATCACCCGGGGGCCAGCCTTCCCGGGACGACCGTGCCGCGACGGCCTCCGACCGGGGTGCTGACGCCGGTCCCAGCGGTTCACCTCGGCTTGCCCGGCTGGGACGGTTCGACTCCCCGGTCGAGATCAAGGCGGCCCCCGGCTACCCGCAGCTCATGTTCGTGGTCGAGCAGCCGGGCCGGGTGATGCTGCTCCGGCGGGGCCGCAAGCTGAACCAACCCTTCCTCGACCTGCGTGGGCGGGTGAGTGACGGCGGTGAACGTGGCCTGCTCTCGATCGCCTTCCCTCCGGACTACCGGCGATCAGGCCGGTTCTACGTCTACTTCACCGACCACCTGGGGAACATCCGGGTGGTCGAGTATCGGCGCCGGTCCGCAGTCCGGGCCCGGCCGGGTTCAGCCCGGTCGGTAATCACGATCCGTCACCGGGAGAACGACAACCACAACGGTGGCCAGCTCCAGTTCCTCGGTCACGACCTGTATTTCGGCACCGGCGACGGGGGTGGCGGTGGTGATCCGGACGGACACGCCCAGAACCGGAACTCGCTGCTCGGCAAGCTGATCCGGATCGATCCCCGCCGGCGGGGCGGGCGGCCCTACACGGTGCCCCGCTCGAATCCCCTGGTGGGGCGCCCCGGCCGCGACCAGATCTTCGCCTGGGGCCTGCGCAATCCGTTCCGCTGGTCGTTCGACCGGTCCGCCGGAAAGACCCGGATCGCGATCGGCGACGTCGGTCAGGGCCGTTTCGAGGAGATCAACTTCCTCAATCTCTCCCGGGCGCGCGGCGGCAACTTCGGCTGGAACCGGTTTGAGGGGTTCTCCACCTACACCACGGCCAGACCGGGAACGATCATGCCCTCGCTCGTCCTCGACCACTCGGACGGCAACTGCTCGGTGATCGGCGGCGTGGTGGTCCGGGACCGTCGCCTTCCCGCGCTCCGCGGCCGCTACCTTTTTGCCGATCTCTGCCGTGGCCGGATCCTCTCGTTCAGGGCCCGGACCGGACGGGTCGGGGCGGCACGGGCGACCGGCCTGGGTCTCGAACTGCCGACCTCGTTCGGCACCGGCGCCAACGGAGCGGTCTACGTGACTTCACTGAACGGCCCGGTCTACCGGATCAGCCAGTGAACCTTCCCGCTCCGGGTAGCCTGGGTCGCCCCGGTTGGCTCGGGGCTGGCAGGCGAGGGCGGATGCCGGTCACGGGGTCGCCGGAGCTGACGGAGTGGCAGGGGTCGCCGGTAGCGGGTCTGTACCGGTGGCACCGGTTGCGCCGGTGGTTCCGGTCGGACCCGGTTTGACCACGATCGTGCGACCGTCCTCAAGCCGGTAGAGCCGGCCGATCGGCTCGCCCCGCCCCACCACCTCTTCGCCAGGCGGAATCTCGATCTGTTCGACCGTCTCGTCGGGCTTGGCCAGCACGGAGTCGGCCGGGACCTTGTTCGCTTTCTCCGGATTGGTGATCGCCTCGGTCAGGTCCATCGAGGAGAGCGCCGCCAACAGGAATCCGACCGAGAGGATGATCCCGATGTCGAACAGGTTGACCAGTCCGTCCAGCGGGTCACCGGCACGGTCCTCCCGGACCCGGGCTCTGGCGGTCACCTTCACGGATTCCCCATCGAAACCTGGGTGGTGTGACCGTGCTCGACCGGGGACGGCACCAGCGGCCGGATCTCCTTCTCGGGCGAGAGGTTGGCCGCCGCGTACTCGACGTCGGAGAAGTCCTGGGCGTACAGCCGGTCACGGATCAGCGAGACGCCGAAGGCCAGGGCCCCGATCAGGATTCCGGCGACGGTGACCCCGAAGGCGACCCGGAGGTTCTCGGTGAGCTGGGTGACGTTCCCTTCGGCCAGCCCGGCGAGCGCCGGGGAGAGCGGGATCAGGGTGCCCATCAGCCCGAGTGCGGGACCCATCCGGACCAGAATGCGGGTTCGTTCGAGCCGCTTGAGTGAACGGTAGTCGTAGTCGGCCATCCGTTTCGAGATCCGGTTCTGGGCGTCGGGCAGGGGACGCATGGTGATCACCGACTCCATTGCGCTTCGCATCGAGGCGCTCCACGCCACCGCGGAGAGCGAAGTTATGGCGCCGATCTCGTTGCCCTGGGCCAGTTCGGATTCGGCCCGGTCGACGGCGGCTTCGAGGGCCGGACCGGAACGCCACCGGCGGCGCCAGAGCTCGGCGATGAGGATGCCGATCTCGACCACGACCCAAGCCAAACCGAGGAGGGTGATGGCGAGCACCGGCCAGCGCAGCGCATCGGAAATGGAAAATAGGAATTCTTCGATCTGCAAAGCGGCTGCCGATTGTAATAGGTAAGCCTAAGAGTGATCGGGTACGCCCGGCAACTGGGAGACTGAGAGGGCATGGCAGAGATCGAACGGGCGATCGCCAGGATTACTGCGGCTCGGGCCGACGGTTACGGGATCATTGTCCAGCGACGGGCCGGTTCCGGGGCCGGCTGGGTCGAGGCCGTCGCGCTTGGCGCCGATCCGGACCTGACCGCGGAGACGGTTGGCGCGGTTCAGGGGATGTACGGGGATCTGGAACCGTACATCCAGGCGGAATGGATGCTGGAGAGCCTGGCCCGCGGGGTCGCCGATCTTGCCGGATCGTTCGCCCTGGCCGTGCGGGCGATCCCGGATCTGGCTCCCGACCGGGTACTACTCGCGATTGAAGGTGGCCTGGTCCGGGCGACCGCGGTCACCTCGGACCGACTTGATGAGGCCGACCTTCCGGGTTTGGCGAAACTGCTCCGGGAAGGTTTCACCGAGCTGGTCGCGCCGACGATCGGGTGGATCGACGGTCAGGGCCTGCGTCCCGCGAAGACCCTCTGGCACGCTGCTGCCGACCGGCTGGCCCAGTCTCTGGTCTGGTCCGGCAAGGCCTTTGATCGTCCGGACGAGGCGCTGGAGCTGACCCGGCTCACGGTCGGCCCGGAGAGCCCGGATCCCCGGCTCCGGATCGAGATCAGGCGAGCCGAGGACGAGTACGGCGACGAGTACCACCTCCGCAACACCTGCTGCCTCGCCTACCGCACCGAGGGCGGGGAGCTCTGCCAGTCCTGCCCCCTCCAGAAAACCCACACCCCCTGACCAGACCCACATCGTTCTGGAGCCGATAGTGGCGGCCATGTCGCCCAAACCGGCTCCAGAACCATGGGGTTCACCACCCACTCGTTCTGGAGCCGATAGTGGCGGCCATGTCGCCCAAACCGGCTCCAGAACGAGTGGTGGGGGTGGATCAGCCGGCGGACATTTCGGCTAGCTTGGCGACTGTGTTCATGTTGCGGGCGGTTGCCACACCGAGATCGAGGGTGAGCTTCGACTGCCCCTGGCCGTCCGGGTAGTGGATGAAGACCTCCCGGTCGGCGGCGACGAGACGTTCACCGTTCACGCCGCTGGCGATCGCGTCAAGGTCCGGCGGCGGATGACGGTCGAGAAACATCGCAACGACCTTGTTCCCCGGCTCATCCGGGAAGGGATTGGCGACCACGAGGTCAGCCATCTCCCGGCCGGTTCGGATCAGCACGTCAACCGGCTTGCCGGCGTAGCTCTCCAGTCGAGTTTCGAGGATCGACCGGGCCCGTTCCGGATCGTCCCCGGTCCGAAAGACGACGTTGCCGCTGGCGATGTAGGTGCGGACGTTCTCGAACCCGGCCTCCTCGCACATCGTCCTCAGCTCCGCCATCGGCAGCTTGCCGGTTCCGCCCACGTTCACGGCCCTGAGCAGTGCCACCATCGCTTTCATGACCCCACCATAGATGCGGCCGTGGATCAGACTCGGAGCAGGACGGCCACCATGGTGCCGAGCGTGGCGGTGGTGAGACTGAACATCCCGACCATCATGGTTCGCTGCAGACTGTCCATGCGGTTTTCCAACCGACTGAACCGGTCTTCGTTCCGACCATTCTGGTCATGGAACTGAGCGTCCATCCGGTCGAATCGGTCGTCCATCCGGTCGAATCGGTCGTCCATCCGGTCGAATCGGTCGTCCATCCGGTCGAAACGTTCGTCGACCTGATCGAATCGGGCCTCGGTTCGGGCCTCCATTGCCCGCATCTCCTCTCGGAACTGCCGGTGGTCCTCCTCATTTCTGGCGAAACCGTCCCGGATCACCTGCACGAGGTCATCGAGCCGTTCATCGGTCCAGGCGGACCGTGACGGGCGATCGGTGTGAGGTTGACTCACCATGAAACAAGAGTAGACGTTCAAACCTGTCCGTCAAGCGGTTTTCGGCAGATTTGACTGAACTGGCCGACACCTTTCGCTGTTTCGTGAGTTTCTGCGCAGATTTCTTGAGCAACCCCCTTCGGTTGCTCGGGGGAACGGTGGCTTAAAGGGCTCCCCGGTAGCCAATCGCTAGCCTCTTTCCCATGTCTGAACGCGATTACCTGTCCGCCGTTGCCGATCACATCGTCGTCTTTGATGGCGGGATGGGCGCGACCCTGGAGATGTTCGACCTGACCCAGGAGGACTACGGCGGGCTGGCCGGCAAGTGCCACGAGGCCCTGATTCTCAACCGGCCGGATGTGATCGAGGGGGTTCACACATCGATGCTGGAGGCTGGGGCCGAGGTGGTGGAAACAGACACCTTCCAGGCCTCCCGGATCAAGCTGGACGAGTGGGGTCTGGCCGAGCACACGGTCGAGATAAACGTGAAGGCAGCCGAGATCGCCCGCAAGGCGGCCGGGCCGGACCGCTTCGTCGCCGGATCGATCGGCCCGACCGGCCATCTCCCCGCATCTGATGATCCGACCCTCGGCAACATCCGTTTCGGCGAACTGGTCGAGGTGTTCACCGAACAGGCCGGTGGCCTGGTCAAGGGTGGCGCCGACCTGATCATCATCGAGACGGTCCAGGACATCCTCGAAGCCAAGGCGGCGATCTTCGGCGCCCGGGCGGCGTTCGAGGAGATCGGCCGGGCGGTGCCGATCCAGGTTTCCGTCTCACTTCTGCCGAACGGCGGCAAGATGCTGCTCGGCACCGACATCTCGGCGATGCTGACCACCCTTGAGGCGCTCAAGGTGGATGTGGTCGGGCTGAACTGCTCGACCGGTCCGGAGGACATGCGTGACGCGATCCGCTACCTCGGTGAGAACAGCCCGATGCCGATCCACTGCATCCCCAACGCCGGCCTGCCGCTTCAGGGCCCGGATGGCGAAACGATCTTCCCGGAGAAGCCGGAGCCGCTCGCCGCCACCCTGGGCGAGTTTGTCGAGAACTACGGGGTCGGTGTGGTCGGCGGCTGCTGCGGCACCACCCCGGAGCACATCGCCGCGATCGCGGAACGGGTAAAGGGGATAAAGCCGGCAGCCCGACCGGCCCCGGGGGAGATCCGGGTCTCCTCGATGATGACCTCCACCCCGCTGGTTCAGGAACCCCGACCGACCCTGGTCGGCGAAAGGGTCAACTCCCAGGGTTCCCGCCGGGCCAAGGAGCTGCTGCTGGCCGAGGACTACGACACGATCAACCAGATCGCCGAGGATCAGGTCGAGGGCGGCGCCCACGTGCTGGACATCTGTGTGGCCCTGACCGAACGTCAGGACGAGGACGAGCAGATGCGTCAGGTGGCGAAACGGATCTCGCTGACCCAGCCCGCCCCGATCCAGGTCGACTCGACCGAACCGGATGTGATCAAGACCACCCTGGAGCAGATCCCCGGCCGGGCGATCGTCAACTCGGTCAACCTCGAGGCGGGTCGCAAGAAACTGGACACCGTGGTTCCGCTCGCCAAGGCACACGGTGCCTGCCTGATCGCGCTGACCATCGACGAGGTCGGCATGGCAAAAACCGCGGACCGCAAGGTCGAGATCGCCCAGACGATCACCGACATGGTCGTGGGTGAGCACGGCATGGACCCCGAGACGCTGATCTTCGACTGCCTCACCTTCACCCTGACCACCGGTGACGCAGAGTGGCGGCCGTCCGCGGTCGAGACGATCGAGGGCATCCGCCGGATCAAGGCGGAGATCCCCGGGGTGAAGACCTCGCTCGGCGTTTCCAACGTCTCCTTCGGGGTCTCCCCCGCCGCCCGGGCGGTGCTCAACTCCGTTTTCCTTCACCACTGCGTCCAGGCCGGCCTTGACCTGGCGATGGTCAACCCGAACCACATCACCCCCTACGGCGAGATCTCCGAGGAGGAACGGGAGCTGACCGACGACCTGGTGCTGAACCGCCGCGAGGACGCGCTCGAGCTCTTCATTCAGCACTTCGAGTCGAAGGGCGAGGTCGAGGAGGACGAGGACGCCGACCCGACCGCCGGGATGGAGCCGGAGGAGGCCCTCCACTTCCAGATCCTGCGCCGCAAGAAGGAAGGGGTCGAGGACTGGATCGACAGGTCGGTCGAGAAGATCGGTGCCGTCCCCACCCTGAACGACGTGCTGCTGCCGGCGATGAAGGAGGTCGGGGACAAGTTCGGGGCCGGCGAGCTGATCCTGCCGTTCGTGCTGCAGTCGGCCGAGGTGATGAAGAAAGCGGTCAACCGTCTGGAGAACTACCTCGACCGGATCGAGGGTCACACCAAGGGCCGGGTGGTGGTCGCGACCGTGTTCGGTGACGTTCACGACATCGGCAAGTCGCTGGTCAACACGATCCTGACCAACAACGGTTACACCGTGATCGACCTCGGCAAACAGGTCCCGGTGGACACGATCATCGACGCCGCGATCGAGCATGACGCCGACGCGATCGGCCTCTCGGCCCTGTTGGTTTCCACCTCGAAGCAGATGCCGGCCGCGATCCAGGAACTTCACCGTCGCGAGCTGGACTACCCGGTGCTGATCGGCGGGGCGGCGATCAACCGTGACTTCGGCCGCCGGGTGCTTTACCCGAACGGACGTGAGAACGACGAGATCTACGGCCCCGGCGTGTTCTACTGCCGGGACGCCTTCCAGGGTCTCGACACGATGGATGCCCTGGTTGACGGCGAGGCCCGCGAGGCGCTGGTCGAGAAGATGCGCTCAGAGGCCGAGACCTTCCGCAACAAGCCGCAGGTAGAGGAGAACCTGCCGCCGACCACCGATGACTCGGTCCGTTCCACCGCCAGCACCGACGCCCCGATCCCGACCCCGCCCTGGTGGGGTGTGCGGGAGGTCCCCGTGGACTTCGATGAGGTGTTCAAGCACCTCGATCTCCACGTGCTGTTCAAGCTCCACTGGGGTGGCCGCGGGGTGAAGGGCGAGGAGTGGGAGAAGCTGGTTTCCGAGGAGTTCCGGCCGCGGCTGGAGCGGATGTGGGCCGAGCAGGACTACCTCCACCCCCGCGCCCGGCTCGGGTACTTCCCTTGCAACGCGGACGGCAACGAGCTGGTGATCTTCGATCCCGAGGATCACGACAGGGAGATCAACCGCCTCGTCTTCCCCCGCCAGCCGAAGCACGACCGGATCTGCCTGACCGACTTCTACCGGCCGCTGAACGACGAGGGTGTGCGGGATGTGGTCGCGCTCCAGGGCGTGACCGTCGGCCCGGAGGTGACCGAGCTGATGGATCGCCTGCGGGACAACGACGAGTTCGCCGAACAGCTCTACACCCACGGGCTCGGGGTCCAGAGCGCCGAGGGTCTGGCCGAGTGGCTTCATCACGAGGCCCGCAAGCAGCTCGGGATCGGCCCGGCCCAGGGCCGCCGCTACTCCTGGGGCTACCCCGCCTGCCCGGAGCAGTCCGAGCACGAGAAGGTGTGGCAGCTCCTTCACCTGGAGGAAATCGGCATGTATCTCTCCGGCGGTTTCGCGGTGATGCCAGAGCAGTCCACGGTCGCGATCATCGCCCACCACCCGCAGGCGGTCTACTTCGGCATGAAGTCCGGCTTCATCCCCAAGGGCGAAGCCCCGGACGAGATCATCATCGGCTCCGACCGCTCCGCCATCCCGGAATCAGACCCCCGAGACGCCGCGGTCGAGTCCGAAGGCGAAGCCGCCGCAGCCCCGGCCACCGAAGCCACTACCTAAACCCCCACAGCCTCCCTGTCGTCACGGTGAGGATCGGTACCCCTATTCGGCACCGATCCTCACCGTGACCCCGCTTTCGAGATCCAAATAAACCGGCCTCGCTCAGAGCCGGGGACGAGTCCTTCGTGGCGACCGCCAATGGTCGTCCCGTGGCAGATGCGGCGCGTCAGGGCTGACGGACCATCCTGCCCCGACCACCTCCGCTGGCGATCGCTCAATTGCGGACCCGTGTTGGTCAACGGGCCACCCTCCAGGGAGACCCCTTAACCCGAGCTTCGCACCCGGCTTGTATCTATCTGGCCGTCGCGGAGCTGGGTGAAACCCGACGTTCCGCTCCATGAAACCAACCAAACACCGTCACGCTCACGGAAATACAACACATCAGACCGACCATCACCGTTGAAGTCACCCACAAACGTGCGATCCACATCAATCTGACCATCACGAAGCATCCCAAAACCAGAACTACCAGCCCACGACACCAGCCACGCCCCATCACGCGCACGCAAATACAACACATCGGACTTCCCATCGCCATTGAAGTCTGATGTGGTCTGGCTTCGTTTCCAGTTTGGCTGCACTCCGGTACTTGTGTCGTTCGGGGGAACGGGTTTCGGAACGGAGGGCGGCGTTGCGCAGGAGTAACTTTCATTTCGGATTGTCGTTCCCGTCCTGACTTTGTTCCAGCCACTGCCGCCATAGCTTTTCCTCGTCTTGCCGTGACAAACACGTAGCGCCCCCGGGTTGAGGAAAGCCCCACTGTATGCAGACTTTCTCTCGTCATAGTGGAGGTGCGCGCCGTCCGATGCACCGGAGTTACCGGTACGTCCAATGAACTGGCCCGCCTTCACCTTCACACCAGCCCTGATACCAACGGCGATCGAGGAGAAATGCAGATACCTGGACACATGGGATCCGTGGTTGACCGCGACATGATTCCCCATGCCATCGTGGCAACCCCAATTGGGCGTGTAAGCCCAGCAACCCATCTTCGCGGCCGACACTGCGCCGGCACCGGACGCATACACCGCTCTGTTAGCTCCTACCGCGAGATCGATAGCGGGATGTTTGTGATAGCTACTCCCCTTGTACCAGCAGCCGTTGTTCCAAGTGCAACTCACCTTCATCGTGCCCCGTACGGGAAGCCAATCCGACCCAGCCGTTGCTGAAGCCGACCCTGCCGACACCCCCAAGCCGACGACCGTCAGCACCACCAGCGCGACAAGACGGCTGAGGGAACCTCCCCGAACTCCAGACACGACCGGACTCATTCCACACTCCCAAATCATCGGATTCGCGCCAGAAGCCCACACCCCCGGCAAGACGGACCACGCAATCAAAGCACCCCCTCCCCCGGAAAGTCAAGGGTGGGAAGTGGGTACGGCAGGCAGAAGACCTACTTCCTCTCGGCCCTGGAGGCAACTGGCTCGGCTTCATCGCCATGGGCGAGGCTCCAGGCGAGATCAATATCGGCTCCGACCGCTCGGCCATCCCGGAATCCGACCCTGGCGACGCCGCGGTCGAGTCAGGGGCGAACCGGCAGCGGACGGCAATCCGCAGCCAGCGGCAGAACCCGCCGGCGCCTGATTCTGCCAATCGCAACCTCCGAGATCCGGGAAATCGGCAGAAAGCGCTGATCGCCCGGATCTCGCGACGCACCGGCTATTCACCTCAGCGAGTTCGGCCCGTTGAAGCCCTGGGTTCGTCCCCGGCTATCCACCACTCACGGCGCGAGGATGCGAGTCGACCCTCCAGCCACCGACGTCGTGACCGACTCCTTCGACCAGGACAAGACCTCGAAACATCGCCACCGAAACCCTCCAGGTATGTATTCAACGCAACAGCCACCCCCGCATTAGCGAAGCCGACAACATCAGGACGGCCATCCTTGTTCACATCGACAAGCATCCTCGGATGCCTGTCAACTCTCCAGCCACCACCAGGACCGTAACGGAAATCCGTTGTCCAGAGCCTCGCAGCACCAAAACCCGAAGCCCGTGTCAACGCAACATAGACGCCCCCGGCATTAGCCGAACCCTTCGCCAGCCAACATCAGGGACGACCGTCGACCGATTCGACCAGTCAACAGTCAACGCAACCTCGGTCCATGAAACCTCGGACGTGCATCCGGCATCCGACTCTCCAGCCACCAGCGCTGTAACCGAACTCCTTGGACCAGAGACTCGCAGCACCAAAACCAGAACCCGTATTCAACGCAACCGCCACCCCCGCATTAGCGAAGCCGACAACATCAGGACGGCCATCCTTGTTCACATCGACAAGCATCCTCGGATGCCTGTCAACTCTCCAGCCACCACCAGGACCGTAACGGAAATCCGTGGTCCAGAGCCTCGCAGCACCAAAACCAGAGCCCGTGTTCAACGCAACATAGACCCCGGCATTAGCGAAGCCAACAACATCAGGGCGACCGTCACCGTTCACATCAACAAGCATCCTCGGATGCGCATCGACTCTCCAGCCGCCAGCGCTGTAACCGAACTCCTTCGACCAGAGACTCGAAACACCAAAACCAGAACCCGTATTCAACGCAACAGCCACCCCCGCATTAGCGAAGCCGACAACATCAGGACGGCCATCCTTGTTCACATCGACAAGCATCCTCGGATGCCTGTCAACTCTCCAGCCACCACCAGGACCGTAACGGAAATCCGTTGTCCAGAGCCTCGCAGCACCAAAACCAGAGCCCGTGTTCAACGCAACATAGACCCCGGCATTAGCGAAGCCAACAACATCAGGGCGACCGTCACCGTTCACATCAACAAGCATCCTCGGATGCGCATCGACTCTCCAGCCGCCAGCGCTGTAACCGAACTCCTTCGACCAGAGACTCGAATCACCAAACCCAGAACCTGTATTCAACGCAACAGCCACCCCCGCATTAGCGAAGCCGACAACATCAGGACGCCCATCCTTGTTCACATCCGTGTCATTAGACGTGGTGTCCCACATATCCCACAAACCATCCCCGTCGCTGTCCACCTTGGGAGGCGCCGGAGGCGGCGTGGGCTTGGGGGGCGGCGGAGGTTTGGGGGTGGGAAGGTCCTTGAAATGAATGAACCCGCTGAACGAGGAAGCAGCGACCGTTCGTCGGCTGTACCGGCCCCGGACGTAGTTGTATTCCTCCACGGTCACACTCGAACCGCTAACTCGTTCAACCCAGGCCACGTGACCCCAAGAATTCCATGCAACAGATCCCGCCTTGGGGGATCGATCAACTCGGTACCCCTGTCCTTTCGCCTTGGTACCCCAAACCGTCGCGTACCCGTACGCTCGTGGAATCGTGAACTTGTTGCGAGAGGAGAGTCGCCAGGCCACGAACGATGTGCACTCCCGGTTGTACTGGCCCCAGCTATCGACCAGACAATCCTGACAGGCATTCCTCCATTTGGCGGGGTAGTCGTCTCCCGCGCCAGCCTCAGGAGCTGTTCCTAGACTCAACGCCACGGAGGCGAGCAGAAGTACGAGGACCGCCCGAAACGGCGCCATCGCTCGGAACGGTACCGCTGACCACCTTCGACTCATTCGAACTCCCCAAACTTTGGCTTGTGTTCCGGAACCGAGATTCCGTGCCCGACGGACCCAGCAATCAAACACCCCCTCCCCCGGAAAGTCAAGGGCGGAAAGTGGGTACGGCAGGCCGGCGACCGACGGTCCCTCGCTCCTGAGGGGGCGATCGGCTGGTGTCGGTCCCTTCCGGGTTGGTCGGCCGTCGTTCGAGGGCGTTGAAGGCTCGATCAGTTCGATGGCTTCGAAGGCCCGGTTTCTGCGGCCGACCAGCCCGTCCGCCAGGAAGGAGATCTCAGAACTTGTGCCTACAGGTGCTACGGTGTAGCACATGGAGATTGGTGTTCGTGAGCTTCGCAATCGCACCGCTGACGTGGTCAAGCGGGTACGCCACGGGGAGTCCGTGACGCTGACTGTGAATCGGCAGCCGGTTGCCGACATCGTGCCGCACGTCGGTCGCCGCCAGACGATTTCGGCTGCCGAGGTGACTGCGATCCGGGAGCGCCACGGCGCCGACCCCGATCTGTTCTCCACCCTCGACGAGCTGGCCGGCGCAACCGTCGATGAGCTGTGGCCTCCCGCGGACTAGCCGACACCTCGGTTTTCGTCGCCGCCGAGACCGGCCGTCCGCTCGGCTCGCTGGCCAATGAACTCTCGGTCGCGACGGTCACCCTGACCGAGCTCGAGCTGGGAGTGCTCGCCGCCGCGCCAGCGGATCGGGCTCGCCGCCTGCGCACACTCAGTGCAGTACGAGAAGCGGTGGCTGCCCTGCCACTCGACGATCAGGTGGCATCACGACTGGCCGAGCTACTGGCCCAGCTACGCGGCAGCGGCCGCAAGCCCAAGCTCTTCGACACGATCATCGCGGCCACCGCACTGCATCACGATCTGCCCGTCTACACGCAAGACGACGATTTCGACGCCATTGCCGCAGTGAACGAAGCACTCGAAGTCAAGCGGGTCTAGGTTCGGATCAGAGCGTGGCGCACTCTGCCCTGGCGTCGGTCTTTACTGCCGGGCCCGACTGCTGGAGCTGATCGAAGGACATCCAGCCGAGCTCCCAGCTGTTTCCCTTGCGGACCACGCCGATCCGGTAGTAGGAGGTTGGCCCGGCCCCGATATTGCCTCTGAGCATCGCCACGAAGTTCCTGCTGTTTTTCACCTTCGAGTCGGTGATCATCCAGCCGGTCTTCCACACCTGGGAGCCCGTCCTCCATTTGCCGTTGGCGCAGTACGTGTCGTCGGTGCTGGAGCCGTCACCGAAGAGGCCGCCGACGAACCGGGAGTTCTTGACCTGATTCCAGATCATCCGGTTGTTGGCGCAGGTCCTCTGCTTGTACTTGGCTGCCTTCAGCTGGTTTCTGGCCTTCTTCTTCGCCTGCCCCTTGGTCTTGCGGACCTTCTTCTGGGCCTGCCTGATCTGCTTCTGGAACTTGCCGCAGGTCGGCTGCGTCCATTTTGCGGCCGCCGGGCTGGCGCCCCCGGTCAGGAGAAACAGGGCCAGACCGGCCCCGACCGCAAGAAGTACCCAGCCGCGAAGCGGGCTACGAAGTGGTGAACTGAGGGACATCTCTCCTCCTGGGTGTCGTCCGGGTGGTCGGCTGAAGACATGGCCGACCGATCTGTGCGTCAATTAAGCCATACCTTGAACCCGACAGCCACCCAAGAGTCCCGCTTTCGGCTCGATCCTCTCGTCTTTACGCCGTCCCACCGCGGCGGCAACGGCACGCCGCTGGTGCTGCTCCACGGGTTCACCGGGACCTGGCATGCATGGGACCTTGTTCTCGACCGGCTTGAGGCACGTCACGAGGTGTTCGCCCCGACCCTGCCCGCGCATACCGGTGGGCCACCGTTTCCCGAACCCCGCAGCATCCCGGCACTGATCGACGGAGTCGAGCGAATCCTCGATGACGCCGGGATCGCGGAGGCGCACCTGGTCGGTAACTCACTGGGGGGATTCCTGGCCCTCGGCCTCGCCGCCCGCGGCCGGGCCCGAACGGTGACCGCCCTGGCTCCGGCCGGCGGCTGGGCCGAGGGTGACCCGGCGCTGAGTCAGACGATGGCTTTCTTCCAGAAGATGCAGCGCATGATCCTGGCGGCCGCCCCCCATGCCGACGCGATCGCCGCGCACCCCGAGCGCCGTGCCAACGCAATGCAGTTTGTGACCGCACACCCCGAGGTGATGCCCCCGGATCTGGTCGTGCGGACGATCCTCGGTGCGGCCGGATGCCGCGACGCGGTCGAGCTGGCCGGAGTGGCCGCCGAGGACGACTGGGATCTCGATTTCGCGGACATCAACTGCCCGGTGCGGATCGTGTGGGGTACGGCCGACCGGATCCTGTCGCTGCCGCGGGCCGCCGCCCGCTACCGGGAGAACCTCCCCCACGCCGACTGGATCGAGCTGGACGGCATCGGCCACTGCCCCCAGCTCGACGTACCGGTGGAGACGGCCGAGCTGGTTCTCGGCTTCACCGGCGGCTGATCACCGGCCGGTGATCATCACCCGCGCGCCCGACGCTCCCGAGAAAGTCTCGCAACCCGGGTTGAGCGCCGGGCACCGGGGTAGCTTGATCAGATGAACGATCAACGCGCGATACCTGAGCCTGATCTGCCCCTGACCGGGCGCTGCTGCTGCGAGCAGGTCCGTTTTGAGGTTTCCGAACCGCTGGTCGGGATCGTCGGCTGTTACTGCAAGCGCTGCCAGCGGCGGACCGGCACCGCCTTCTCGGCAACCGGCCTGACCCGTCCCGGAACCTTCCGGATCACCGCCGGCGAGGGTCTGGTCACCTCGTTCGATCCCGGTGACGGCTGGATCAAGAAGTTCTGTTCGGTCTGCGGCGGTCACGTGTTCACCGTCAATCCGGACAACCCGGAGCTGATCGCGATCCGGGTCGGGGCGCTCGACGGCGAGCCCGGCGCCCGAATCGCCGCGTACCAGTTCACCGATTACGCCTCGGTCTGGGCTCCGCCGCCGGATGACGATCTGCCTCATTTCCCGGAGCGGGCCGACTGGGGCCAACTGCTCGCCTGACCACTCCCTCCCTGTCGCATCTGTTTACCCGACCGCAACTCCGGGTAGGCTCACCCAGTTTTCCAGAGCTTTTCCTCGCAGTGCTAGTTCATGGATGGGAGTCGGATGAATCTACGAAGTGGTGTTGTTTCGCTGATCGTGTTTGCGACCGTGCTGGCACTGCCACAGGCGGCCTCGGCGCTCAAGTTCACTCCCGCGGCGGGAAGTCCGATCACCAACTCCGGCAATGTGATCACGATGAGCGCCGTCGGGGATTTCAACCAGGACGGGTTTGACGACATTGCCTTCGTCGGCGACGGCACCCTTCTGCGGGTGAAGTTCGGCAGTGCGCGTCCCGGGACTTTCACCAGTGTCCCGACGAGCCCGAACGACCTGACAACTGTGAGCATCCCGGGGGTGTCCAGCCTCTCGACCATCCGGTCGGGGGACTTCGACGGGGACGGCCATCTGGATCTGCTGGTCGGGTCCGGTACCTCCTGGGGCACCGTTCTCGGTGACGGCACCGGCGGGTTCACCCAGTCAAATCCTTCCTTTCAGATCCCCTGGGCGATGCCGAACTATCGCGGCATCCCGAACGATTATGCGAACACGATCGGGGATGTTGACAGTGACGGTGACCTCGACCTGGTCGTCGGCATGTACGAGACCGGGATTGATGTGGCCCTCAACGACGGTGACGGCGACTTCACCCCGCAGCCGGTGACCTACTTCCTGCCCGAAGCCGACCGTGCGGCCAACGGTCTCGACGGGATGTACTCCCCGACGCTGGGTGATTTCAACGGTGACGGCAAGGTTGACCTCGCGGTGGCTCTCCGGCAGGACGCGCCACCGAGCAGCGCCCCAACCGGCGTTTATGTGGCCAACGGGGATGGCGCCGGCAACTTCACCCCGAGCGGGGAACCGCCGCTGTTCTCGGACCGCCGGAACTTCAGTTCACTGTCCAGCCTGCGGCTCGACCCGGGAACGACCGATGACCTCGCGGTGGCCTTCACCGACGATCTGCCCGACGGGACCAACCTCGTCACCGTCCTCGGCGGCAGCAACGGCCGGACCAAGAATCCCTCGCTAGCCGGCCAGCTGAACGCGGGCTACTACCCGTATCAGCAGAGCATCGGGGACTTTGACTCCGACGGCCGACCCGACATTCTGATCGGAGCGCGTGGTGACTACAGCGCCTCGGTGATCAGAAACGGCGGCGACGGGACGATCACCTCCTTCTCCGGATCCCCCTTCCTGCTACCCCAGATTGATGGCAACAACTTTTCGGTGAATGGGATCTACAGCGGTGATTTCGACGGTGACGGAGCGCTTGACATCGCCGCCGACTCCAGCCACTCCGGCCAGGCCTTCCAGGCCCGCGGCATTGACGTGCTGCTCAGCCAACCGAACGTCACCGTCGACCAGACCGCCCTCGGGTTCGGCGATGTGGAGGTCGGTACCTCGGGCACACTCAGCGTCACCCTGACCAACGATGGCGCCCCAACCGCCACCCTCGGGGATGTTTCGATCACCGGTCCCGACGCCGGGCAGTTCACCCTGGGAACCACCACCTGTGGAAGTGACCTCGCCGGCGGTGCGAGCTGCGACCGTGCTGTGGTTTTCTCACCCACAGTCGCCGGTAGCAGTGATGCCACCCTGCGGATTCAGATGCCTGGCGGAAGCTCGGTCGAGGTGGGGTTGAGCGGCGCCGGCATGACCCCGGTCTCCCCGGTGAAGCCGGCCAAACTGACGCTGAAACTGACCGGCGCCAAGAAGGTGAAACGCGGCAAGACCCTGGTGGTGAAGGCCCAGGTCGGCAACACCGGCGGCAAGACCGCCCAAGGGGTCACTCTGAAAACGAAGCTGCCGAAGAAGATGGCCAAGGCGGTGAAGCCGGTCAAGGTCGGCGACCTCGCTCCCGGCCAGAGAGTGGCCCGGAAAATCAGGATCAGGGTTAAAAAGAACGCTCCCGCAGGCCGGAAGTTCAAGGTGAAGGTGACCGCGAGCGCCGGGACCGGGATCACCACCGTGAAAGCGACGCAGACCTTCCGGTCCAGTACCGGGCCGAAGCACTCAGGAAATCCGGGAACCAGGGTCAGCCCGTAGCTTGGGCCTACCGGCAGCTCGACGAGAGGGGTCTTGGATGAAGTGGTCCGACAGGGATCTCGGCATGGACCGGCCGATCACCCGGCGGGATTTCCTTGACGGGGTTGCGGTCGGTGCGGGGCTGCTGACCCTGGGGATGATGGGATGCGGCACCGGCAACGGCGGAACCGGCAAGAGCGCCAGCGAGGCGAGCGCGACCTACCCGCCGGCCCTTCAGGGCATGAGAGGCAACACCGATGCCTCCCGGGTCGTGCCGCACGGACTGCGGGACGGAACCTTCTGGCCGGATGCCGGCAGCCCGGAAAACACCGGCGAGCGGTACGACCTGGTGGTGGTCGGCGGTGGCCTCAGCGGGCTTTCGGCGGCCCGGTTTTTTCAGCGGGAGTTCGGCAACGATGCCCGTATCCTGATTCTCGATGCGATGGATGACGTCGGCGGTCACGCCCGGCGCAACGAGTTCCATTCGGGCGGCCGGAGGCTGGTCGGTTACGGCGGCTCCCAGTCCCTGGAGTCGCCGGCAACCTTCAATCCGCCGGCCAAGGCGATGCTGGAGGACGTCGGGATCGAGGTCCAGCGGTTCAACCGCTACTTCGACTCGGACTTCAATGCCAGGCATGGGCTTGGCGAGGCGCTGTTCTTCGACGAGGAAACCTGGGGCCGCGATCACTTCGTCCGGTATCCGCCCGAAACCGGTTACGACCGGATCCTGAAGGACGCCCCGATGGCCGAGCAGGCCAAGACTGACCTGCACAGGATCATGGATGCGCCGGAGAACTGGATGCCGGGCATGAACGACCGGGAGATCAAGGACCGGCTCGCCGCGATCACCTACAGGCAGTATCTGGAACAGCATGTCCGGGCCCATCCCGACGCGGTCAAGTTTCTCCAGACCGCCCCGAACGGCAACTGGGGTTACGGGGCCGATGCGGTCGGGGCGCTCGACGCCTCGATCGAGTTTCCCGGTTTCGACGGCCTGAACATCAACTGGGACAAGCCGGACCGCCGCCTCGCCCCGACCGGCATCAAGACCTACTTTTCCGAAGAGGACTACATCTACCACTTCCCGGAGGGAAACGCCGGGGTTGCACTTTCGCTTGTACGCAAACTGATTCCCTCGGCATTCCCGGGCCACGGAATGGCCAGCGTTCCGTCAACCGATCTTCGCTACGACGCGCTCGACAAGAACGGAAACCGGGTGCGGATCAGACTGAACGCGCCGGTGGTCAAGGTCCGCCACGAGGGCAGTCCGGATCGGGCGAAACAGGTCGAGGTGAGCTACATGGACCGCGGGAGGCTGAAGTCGGTGCGGGGAAAGCACGTTGTGCTTGCCTGCTACAACCAGATGATCCCCTACCTGACCGACGAGATTTCGGACCGGCAGAGGAATGCGCTCCAGGATGCCGGAAAACTCGCCCTGATGTACACGAACGTGCAGATCCGGAACTGGAAGCCGTTCAACAAGCTGAAGATCTCGGGGGTCCGGTTCCCCTCGATGTATTGGGGTTCGGTCAGCCTCGACTTTCCGGTCAGCATGGGCAGCTACCGGTTCCCCGACAACCCGCGTGACCCGATGATCCTGCACCTGAGCAAGGCGGTTTGCAAGCCCGGTCTTCCGCCACGGGAGCAAGGTGTGGCCGGACGCAACGAACTGATGGGAACCACCTTCGAGGAGATCGAGCGCAAGACTCGCGATCAGCTCGGTCGGGCTCTCGGTGACGGCGGCTTCGATCCCGCCCGTGACATCGAGGCGATCACCGTCAACCGCTGGGCCCACGGCTACGCCTACGAGTACGGGCTGCCGTGGGACAGATTCTGGCCCGACGGGGAGTTGCCAAGCCACGTTGCCCGTAAACGCTGGGGAAGGGTGGCGGTTGCGAACACCGACTCGGCCCCGCGCGCCTACGTGGATTCGGCGATCGACATGGCCTGGCGGGCAGTTCAGGATCTTGCCGGGAACCCCAGCCCGGACGTGTCCCGCGGGGTGGACGGGGTCGCTCCCCCCGCCAGATGACGGCAACCCGATGGATCACCCTGGTCGTGGTTTCGGCGGCGACCGCGATGCTGCTGCTCGACGTGACCGTGGTCTACGTGGCGCTGCCGGTGATCCAGCCGGATATCGGCGCCGGATTCGCCGAGATGCAGTGGGTGATCGACGCCTACACGGTCACCCTGGCGGCCGCCCTGCTCGGCGCCGGGGTGCTGGCCGACCGGTACGGCCGGGTCCGGGTTTTCGCCGTCGGCCTGCTGCTGTTCACGATCTGCTCGGCGATCTGCGGCCTGGCCGGTTCGGCGGTTGCGCTCAACCTGGCCCGGGGTGCGCAGGGGATCGGCGCGGCGGCGATGTTCGCCGCCTCGCTGGCCGTCCTCGCCAACGAGTTCCGGGGCCGGGATCGCGGATTCGCGCTTGGTGTGTGGGGGGCGGTGACCGGCGCCTCGCTGGCGATCGGACCGCTGGTCGGCGGGCTCCTGGTGGACGGCCTCGGCTGGCGCTCGATCTTCCTGGTCAACCTTCCGATCGGTCTGATCCTGACCGTGGTCACCCTGAGGGCGGTTCCGGAATCCGCGGACCGGAATCCCAGGCCGGCCGATCCGGTCGGGATGGCCCTGTTCGCCGTGGCCGGACTGCTGGCCGTCTCCGGGCTGATCCGTGGCAACGAGGACGGCTGGAGCTCACCTCCGATCCTCGGGTCGCTGCTCCTCGCCGCTGCCCTGGCGGTGGCCTTCATCGCCTGGGAGATGCGCTCCCGGGCACCGATGCTGGACCTGAACCTGTTTCGGATCAGGCCGTTCTCGGGCACCGCCCTGGTCGCCTTCTCGCAGTCGGTGGCGATCTACCCGCTGCTGCTCTTCCTGGCGATCTACTTCCAGGACGCCCTACGGATGACCCCGACCGAGACCGGATTGAGGCTGCTGCCGATGACCGTCGCGATCGCCCTGGTCGCGCCGCTTTCCGGCAAGCTGACCGGTCGTCTGCCGCTGAGGGTGCCGCTCGGGCTCGGTCTTCTGCTGCTCGGCGCCGGGCTGCTCCTGATGCGCGGGGTCGACGCCGCCGATCCCTGGACCGCGCTGCTGCCGGGAATGCTGGTCGGCGGCCTGGCGATCGGAATGATCAGCCCGGCACTCGCGGCCGCGATGGTCAGCGTCCTGCCGGTCGAGGAGAGCGGGCTCTCGTCCGGGATCAACAACACCTTCCGCCAACTCGGCATCGCTTTCGGTATCGCCGGCCTGGGGGCGATCTTCAACTACCGCCCCGGGGTTTCCGGGCCGGTGGAGATCGTTGCCGGACTCCACTCGGTCGCCCTGGTCGCGGCCGCAGCCGCGATCGGGACCGCCATCGCCGCCTGGGCGCTGCTCGGACACCACCGGGCGACCGCGATCGAGGATTGAACCGATCCGGGCCGGCAGGTCAGGAGGAATCCGTAACCAGCGGGACGAAAGCGACGTCCTCGGCCCACCGGCGATCCACCTGCTCTCCCCGGCGACGGCAGACCAGGAGTGCCTGGCGTCGTCGACCCACCGGGATCACCAGACGCCCCCCTTCGGCAAGCTGGCCGAGCAGCTCCGACGACGGTTCCTCCCGACTGGCGGCAGCCACGTTGATCGCGTCGTACGGCGCCTCCTCGGGGTAGCCATTCGAGCCGTCGCCCTGAACCAGTGAGACGTTCTCGATTCCCGCCGCGGCGAGCGCCCGGCCGGCGGCCTCGACCAGCTTGGGATGGCGCTCGATCGAGACGACCCGGGAGCCAAGCCGTGAGAGCACCGCCGCGTGGTAGCCGGAGCCGGTTCCGACATCGAGGACGAGGTCGTCCGGACCGACCTCGAGGTGCTCGCACATCAGGCCGACGATCAACGGCTGGGAGATGGTCTGGCCTTCGCCGATCGGCAGGGGTTCGTTCAGCCAGGCATTTCCGCGCTGGTCGGCCGGCACAAAAAGCCGGCGGTCAATCGCAGCCATCGCCGCCAGAACCCGCCGGTCGTGGATGCTCCCGGCCAGCTCTGCGATCAGCTCTCCGCGATCCACTCCGGTCTCACCCGCCCCGGCCCGGCTTCACCCGGCCCGCTTGATCAGGAGAACGACCGCCCGGGCGTGGCTTCTGATCGCCGATCGAGACCGCCGGCCAGAACCCAGCTCGACCACAAAGGCAGCGGTCCGCATCCGGTGATGCTGCCAGCTGATCGCGCTTCCGGGGTAGTAACCCCGGTCGCAGCCACGGTCACCGGCCAGTCCAGAGAGCCGCGAATAAAGCCGGGCCCAGCGGCGATCACGGTTGCAGGGGATCAGGGTCCGGCCCCACGGCTGGTGATACCAGATCGCCAGATCGAACCGGACCGACCGGCTCAACCTCATGATCGCTTTCGTTTCGGGCTCGGATGCGGGTGCCCGACCGGAAAAGTAGCCGCCGCTGAGACCGCCATCCCAGCGGTAAGGGAAGTTCCGGTTGAGGTCCACCCGGCGTCCGTTTCGGCGGGTGCCCGCCCTGGTCCCGTCAGGGTTCGCCGTCCGGATGGTCCAGACCTGGGCTCCGCGAGGAACCCCCTGGCGGGCCAGTCTCCGCCGCAGCCGGGCGACGACCCGCATGCCCTGCCGCTCATCTCCATGGATCGACCCGACCACCAGCACCCGGAAGTTGCTGCTGGCGTTCCCCTGGCGCCAGGCCACGATCGCCCGTCCCTTTACCGAGTGACCGACAACGGCCTTGGTCAACGGGGATGCCGACGTCAACGGTGCTGCCACCAGGAAGGCGAGCGTGCCCGCGACGATCAGGAAGCCCGCCGACAGGCTGCGGATCATCGAGTCTCCGGAACGGTCGGCTGATCCTCCGGAGAGGACGATTCGATCGAACGGCTCGGCAGTTGCCGGGTGGCCCAGAGCGCGAGGATCGCGGCCAGTGCCACCGCGCCGAGGGCGAGACGCAGTGCCTGGAGCTGGGCCTCGCCGTAGTCGTCGGCCACCTCACCCGCCTGGGCCTGGGTCAGGCCGCCGGCTTCCGCCGCCTGCTCGACCGCACCGACCGGAACCAGGTCGATGCCCTGCTCGACGTTGGCGGCGATCGTCTGCCGGGCCTCCGCCGGGACGTCCGGGTTCTCGGTGATCCGTTCGGTGAAGCCGGTCGCCAGCGAGGCAAGCAGAACCGCCCCGATGATCGCGGTGCCGAGCGAAGCGCCGAGATTCTGGGCAGTGCCCTGAAGGCCGCCCGCCTCGCTGGTCTGATCCGGCGAAACCGAGGACATGATCACGTTGCCGAGCTGCGATGCGAGCAGCCCGGCCCCGGCTCCCATCAACGCCAGGGCCAGTTTGAATCCGGTTTCGTTCAGTTCCACGTCCAGAGTGGCGAGCATCACGAGCGCCCCGAGGCTGACCGCAACCAGCCCGACCCGGGCAACCACCCGGGGTGACCGCCGGGCCGCGAACCGCGGGCCGAGCATCGCGAAAAGGAGCATCGCCACCGACAGCGGCAGCAGGCGCTTGCCGGTCTCGAAGGCGTTGAGCCCGAGGACCACCTGGAGGTAGACCGGGATCACGAAGAAGGTGCCCATCAGGACCAGCTGCTGACCGACCAGAGTCGAGAGCCCGGCTCTGAGGTGCGGGATCCGCAGCAGGGTGGGATCGAGCAGTTCGTCGCGGCCGAGTCGACGTCGCCGTTGTTCCCAGGTGACGAAGCCGGCAAGCAGCGCCAGCCCGCCGAGGATCAGGAACGGAACCACCGAGAACCCGAGCGGCGTGATCTCGGTTCCGTTGATCGTCAGCGGGTCACGGGACTGAACGAAGCCCCAGACGCTGCTGCGGAGGATCGCCAGCACGATCACCCCGAGACCGGCCGAGGAGAGCAGCACCCCGACCAGATCGAGCCGAGGCCGCCGCTCGGCCGCGGGGGCCTGTGCCAGTTGCCGGCGGAGCAGCAGGATCACGATCACGACCACCGTCTCACCGGCAAACACGTAGCGCCAGGTGAACTCGGTGGTCACCCAGCCGCCGATCAGCGGGCCGGCGGCAACCGCGACCGCGGCGACCGCGCCCAGCAGGGCGTAGGCGATCGCCCGGTCCCGGCCCTCGTAGCTGGCGGCAGTCAGTGCCGCGATCGCCGGGACCACCAGCACCGCCCCGAACCCCTCGATTCCGGACCAGCCGACCAGGAGGACGGCGAGGTCCGGGCTGAGCGCCGTGGTCAGTGAACCGGCCCCGTAGATCGCCAGGCCGATTGCGAAGGCCCGGTTGCGACCGAGGATGTCACCGAGCTTGGCGCCGAGCAGCATGAAGGCCGCCATCACCAGGGTGTACAGCGTGATCGCCGTCTGCACCCCCTGGATCGTCGTGTCGAGGTCGGCGACGATCTGGGAGATCGAGACGTTCATCACGCTCGAATCGAGCACCATGATGAACTGGGCCGAGGCCAGAATGATCATCGGAAGCCACTTGCGCATGCCTGCCAGAATCTAGCGCCCGGGGCACCCTGAAAACGGAAGCCCGGTGAGAACCGGGGCTGACCGTGACGTCAGCGGGTGAGCGAGGAGGCCGACTCGCGACTCTTGCGCCGACTGCGCGGATACGGGTCGAGCTCCACCGGGGCGGTGGCGATCGCCTGGGCGCGGACATCGCTCCAGGAAAGGCCTTCACGGACCAGGGCCGGAACGCCTAGGGCAGCCGCGGTCGCCATCTCGACCGCCTGCAGGATCACCCCGTAGGCGAAGGCGTCGGCCGTGGAGATACCCCAGCCCTTGTGGAGCACGGCGACGACGGCAAGTTGGAACACGCCGATGTTCGACGGCGTCACCGGCACCGCGGCGGTGAAGTTCACCGCGAAAAGGACCGCGGCCGAAGCAGCGAAACCGGCCAGGTGATCCAGCCCCAGGGCGAACATCAGGGCCCAGCAGGAGAGCAGCTGGATCGCCCACGCGGTGAACTGGAGCAGCACCGCCGGGATTCCGTTTCGGGGATGGCGGAACACGGTCAGACCGCGTCGCACCTGAAGCATCACCCCGTGCATCGCGTCGGCGAACCGGGCCAGCCTGCCTTCCCCTCCACCCCTGCTTCTGAGCAGCGACGGGGTGACCACAACGGCGACCAGGAGCAGCGGGGGAATCAGGCTGAACAGCAGGACCTGCCTGGTCGAGTTGTTCTGGAACAGCCCGTCGAAACTCGACAGCACGATCACCGCCAGGACGACCAGGGCAAGAATGTTGAACATCGTCTGCGACACGATCGTCCCGATGATCACCGGCAGGGACTCCTTGGCCCGACCGGTGTGACGGGCGAGGCTGAGGGCACGAGCCGGCTCCCCCATGCGGGCCGGCAGCGTGGCGGACATCAGCACCCCGATCATCGTCGCTGAAGCGAAGTCCCGTTGTCTCAACTTCGAGCCGGGCAGCGCCGACCGGGCGATCAGCTGCCAGGACCCGGCCCGCACAAAGAGCGATGCGGCCATCAGCACCAGGGCGACCAGGACCCAGGAGAGGTCGGAACGGACGATCGCGGCAGCGACCTGGTCGACGCCGATCTTGCGGGCGGCGATCACCGAGAGGCCGACTCCGGCCAGGCCGACCGCCCCCATGGCCAGCTTGCGGGCGATCGTCCGACGGCCCCTCATGGCCCGGACCGGTTCCGGATCGAGCGAGGGCAGCCGGACCGGCGGCTCCGGCGGAAATCCGTCGCTGGTGACCACGCCGAGCCGTCGGCTGATCCGTTCCGTGGCGTCGGCCGGGGCGGGAACCTCGATCGCCCGTTCATAGACCCTGGTCACCTGGTCCGCGACCGTCTCCCACGCGTACCGGCGGGAACTCTCACGGGCATTGGCGGCCATGCGACTCAGCTGATTCGGTTCGTGGTGGGCTCGCTGCAGCTCCTCGGCAAGCGCCTGCGGATCACCGGGAGGAACCAGCACACCATCCACCCGATCGGTGACCACGTCCGAGTAGCCGGCGATTCCCGAGGCGATCACCGGAGTGCCCGCGGCGAACGCTTCGGTCAGAACCATGCCGAAACTCTCACCGGAGAGCGACGGGGCGCAGAGCACATCGGCCTCGGCCAGATGGCGCCACAGTTCCGGCTCGGTGACCCTGCCGTGAAGATCGAGATGCTGTTCAAGCTCGGGGTGGGCGAGGATCCGCCGGACGTCCTCCGGATCGGCACCGACCACGGCGAGCCGGGCCGGCACGTGATCGACCAGGGCGTCGAAGGCGCGAAGCAGGACGGGCAGGCCCTTGCGTTCGTCGGGCCTGCCGACAAAGAGCGCCCGCAGGTGGTCGGCGTCGGTCGCCGCGATCTGCGGGGCCGCGTTCACGTCGACCCCGTTGGGGATGATTGTGTAGTTCCCGCCGTACCAGCGGCGGCCGGTCCAGGCGGCCGCCTCGGACACCGCGATCCGGGCGGAGAGGCGGTTCAGCGTTCGCTGTGCACCGGCCATCCGGGCGAGAAGGTGCGGCAACGGCCTGGTCGAGTAGGCGTGGAAGGTTCCCACCACGGGGACCTCGCTCGAGAGGCAGGTGTCCCAGCCGTTGAGTGGGGTGGTCGGCTCGTGGAGGTGAACCACGTCGAAACCGCCCTCCGCGATCGCCCTGCGGGTGCGTTCGATCGTTTCGGGAAACATCGGGATGTTGGAGATCGACCCGTTTGCGCCGATCCCGACCGTCCGCCCGACCGGGATCACGTAGTCGGGCATCTCCACCTCTTCGGCGGGAGCACGGTGAAGCACCTTCGAGAGGCGATCGGCGGGATCGAATGGGGCGATGACACGGACGTAGTGGCCCCGGTCCATGAACTCCGAGGCCAGCGACTGGACGTGCCGATTCACTCCACCCTGATAACTCCACGAATAAGGGGTGACGAGGGCTATTCGCACGGACTCCACAGCATAGAGCAGCGGCCCGCGGACAATCGGGGCTGGCCGCCGTTCCGGGACGGCGGGCCGATATCGTGGCTCCCTGGTGACAGTTCGCTCATCCCTCCCGATCCCGATCCTCGCCGAGGCCGGATGAACCCGGACGGCCCCTCCCCCGCACCCCCGGACCGGTTCAGGACCGGCGTCGCCCCGGTCAACGGGGTCGAGATCGCCTTCGACGAGTTCGGCGACCCTGCCGACCGTCCGCTGCTGGTGGTCCCGGGACTTGGCACCCAGCGGGTCTACTGGCACGAGGATCTCACCCGGATGCTGGCTGAACGCGGTCTCCGGGTCATCCGGATGGACAATCGTGACACCGGGGAGTCGACCATCCTCTCGGATCTCGGCACCCCGCCCTGGATACCGATGATGCTCGGGCTCCCGATCGGACTCAGGTACCGGATCTCGGACATGGCCCGGGATGCGGTCGGTCTGCTCGACCATCTCGGCGTCGAACGGGCTCATCTGGTCGGATTCTCGATGGGCGGAATGATCAGCCAGAAGGTCGCGGTCGATCACCCCGGCCGGGTCGGCTCACTCTGCTCGATCATGTCCAGAACCGGCCGGCTGAGCGATTCGCTGCCCGGTGGACGTCAGCTGCTGGCCCTGATGCGACGTGCGCCGACGGTCCGGGACGAGTACCTGACCTACACCGAGGCGCTCGGTGCGGTGATCGGCTCCCCCGCCTACCCGCAGAACCCCGAGCGACTGCGCGAGATCGCAACCGAGGCGTTCCGCCGCGGCCTCCATCCGGACGGTACGGCCCGTCAGCTTCACGCGATCAACGCCCAGCGGGATCGCGCCCGGGCCCTGAGCCGGGTCGAAATCCCCTCGCTGGTGATCCATGGTTCGGCCGACCGGCTGGTCTTTCCCCGCGGAGGACGTCACACCGCCGACGTGATTCCGGGATCCAGGCTGCGGATCTACGAGGGCATGGGGCACGACCTGCCGGAACAGCTCTGGCCGCGTTTCGTCGACGAGATCGTGTCGAACATCGCCCGGGCAACCCGCTGACCGGCCCGGTCTCGCACCGGCCGATGCCGGCCGGCCGGGTGGCGCTGCCCCGCCGACCCGCCCGACCGGTTCTCCATATCCTTGGTGACCCCTCATGAGCAAGCCCGGCAGCCCCGACAACCCGCTCCGCGTCGCGATCATCGGCGCCGGCCCTTCCGGCTTCTACGCCGCCGACCAGTTGATGAAGGACCCGGAGGTACATGTGCGGGTGGATCTGTTCGACCGGCTGCCGACCCCGTACGGACTGGTCCGGGGCGGGGTCGCTCCGGACCACCCCAAGATCAAGTCGGTGATCCGGGTCTACCAGCGGACCGCGAGGAAGGACGGGTTTCGTTTCTTCGGCAACGTCGAGATCGGCCGGGACCTGAATGTGGAGGACCTCGAGCGTCACTACCACGCGATCATCTACACCTTCGGCGCGGAAGCCGACCGGGAGCTGGGCATCCCCGGCGAGGACCTCCCGGGCTCCCACGCCGCGACCGCTTTCGTCGGCTGGTACAACGCCCATCCCGACTTCGCCCACCGTGACTTCCGGCTCGACCGGGTGAAACGTGCGGTGGTGATCGGCAACGGAAACGTGGCACTCGACGTCGCCCGGATGCTGTCCCTGGACGAGGAAACTCTCCGGCAGACCGACATCGCCGACCATGCCATCGCGAAACTCGCCGCCAGCACGATCGAAGAGATCGTGGTTCTGGGCCGCCGCGGCCCGGCCCAGGCCGCCTACACAAACCCCGAGATCCGCGAGCTGGGTGAGCTGCCGGAGGCCGACGTGATCGTCGATCCGGCCGAGGTCGTGCTCGACCCCGCATCGAGCAGTTGGCTGGAGTCGGATGAAGCCGACCAGGCAACCCGGAACAACGTCGAGATCGTCCAGGACTACTCCCGACGTGAACCGCAAGGCAGGCGGAAGCGGATCATCCTCCGCTTTCTCTCCTCCCCGGTCGAAATCCGGGGCGGTGACCGGGTCGAGAGCGTTCTGATCGGCCGCAACGAACTGGTGGTCGACGAGGGGGCCCTGCGGGCCCGCGACACCGGCGGCCGGGAGGAACTCTCCTGCGAGCTGATCATGCGTTCGGTCGGCTACGTCGGCGTACCCCTGGACGGGGTTCCGTTCGATCAGCGACGCGGGACGATCGTGAACGACCACGGGCGAGTGCTCGACGCACCCGGGGGTGATCCCCTGACCGGGCACTACACGGCGGGCTGGATCAAGCGGGGACCTTCCGGCGTGATCGGAACCAACAAGCGCTGCGCCACCGAGACGGTCCAGCACCTGCTTGCCGACGTCGAAGCCGGGCGCCTGCTCGACCCGCAGCGGACCGACCCGGACTCGATCGATTCCCTGCTCACCGAACGACGGGCCAACTTTGTGACCTTCGGTGAGTGGGAGGAGATCGACCGGATCGAGGTCGCCCGGGGCGAGCCTCACGGCCGGCCCCGGATCAAGTTCACCCGGGTCGAGGAGATGCTGGAGGCCGGTCGGGCTGCTCCCGCCCCCGACCCGGAAAATCCCAACACGGAGAAGGAGTGAGTCGATGGCGGCTGACCTGATCGAGCTCAAACGGATGATCGAGGGCGCCCTGCCCGGATCGAGCGCCGAGGTGTTCGACGAGACCGGCACCGGAGATCATCTCCGGGCCGAGGTGCGGGCCCCCCAGTTCGACGGACAGACCCGGATCAACCAGCACCGCATGGTCAAGGCGGCGGTGCGGGAACGGTTCGATGACGGAACCATCCACGCTCTGACGATCAAGGTGCTGGAGTAGCATCAGGGCCATGGCTGACCAGGAGCTGACCGACCGCGTCAAGGAACTCATCGCCGAAAACCCGGTGCTTCTCTTCATGAAGGGCACCCCGGCCGCACCCCGCTGCGGCTTTTCGATGCGCACCGCCCAGATCCTGGAACAGACCGGGGTCGAGTACGGCGCGGTCGATGTGCTCCCGGCCCTGCAGCCGCTGCGCGAGGTGACCAGCGAGATCTCCGACTGGGAGACCTTCCCGCAGCTTTACGTAAACGGCGAGCTGGTCGGCGGCTGCGACATCGTCGAGGAGATGTTCGACAACGGCGAGCTGGCGAAACTGCTCGGAATCAAGCAGCCTGCCCCGGCCGCGGAAGCCCCGGCCGGCGATGGCGACGACGGTTACTCGAGCCTGCCGATGCAGATCGAGGGCAGCTGAGCCGACCCGGACCGGCCCCCGGCCGGTCGGGAATGCGAGCCCGGGTCAGACCGCAGCGGTCTCGGCGTCGTCCTTCACCTGGAAGGACGATCCACAGCCGCAGGCGGCAACCACGTTCGGGTTGTTCACCTGGAAGCCGGCTCCGGTCAGACCGTCGACGTAGTCGACCTCGGAACCGAACACAAACTGCATGCTGACCTTGTCGACGATCACCGACACTCCGCGGTGCTCGAACTCGAGGTCTTCCTCGGTCTTGGTGTCGAAGGCGAGGGCGTACTGGAACCCGGAGCAGCCTCCGCCACGAACGGCGATCCGCAGGGCCTGACGATCCGGGCCATCCTGATCCCCGATCATCTCGGCGATCCTGGTCGCGGCGGTCTCGGTCAGGGAGATTGCGGAATCCGATGCTTCAGCCATGTCCCAAGAGTAGCGGTTGGGAACGGTGGCCACGACTCCGTCGCCGGGAAGCGGCGAGAGCGGGTTGATCCGGTACCGGTCTGATAGAAACAGGGCGTGCCCGCGGATCCAGCCATCGCTCTGGTCACCGACTCGACCGCTTCGCTCTCGGACGAAGACCGCGAACGCCTCGACGTGGCCGTGGTCAGTCTCTACGTGGTGCTCGATGGTGAGCAGCAGCGTGAAGACACGATCGAGGACTATCCCGCCTTCTATCAGGCGGTTCTCGACAGCCCCCGCCAGACAACCACCTCCCAGCCGTCGGTCGGTGACTTCACCGACATCTACCTGCCGCTGCTGGAGGAAGGCCGGGAGATCATCTCGGTCCATCTCTCCAGCGGCATCTCCGGCACCTGCGAAGCGGCCCGGCAGGCAGCCACCGCCCTGACCGAAGGTGGCCGTGGCGGTGAGCGGATCCACGTGGTCGACTCGAGAACGACTTCCGGGGGGCTTGCCTTCTGCGTGCTCGCGGCCGCCAACGGGATTCGGGCGGGAGAGTCCGTCGGGGAGATCATCGAGCGGATCGAACGGACCAGGGACGGGATCGACACCCTCTTGATGGTCGACACTCTGGACTACCTGCGCAAGGGCGGTCGGATCGGCAGCGCCCAGGCCATGATCGGTGGCGCTCTGAAGATCAAGCCCCTGATCAAGCTTGAGGAAACCGTGAAACCGGTGGACAAGGTGAGAACCTCCGCCCGGGCGATGGAGAAGATGCGCGAGTACGCCCGCAAAAAGGCCGCCGGGGGCGAAGAGATCACCTGGACGGTCCAGCACATCCAGCGACCCGAGGTGGCGGCCGACCTCGCCGCCTGGTGTCGGGAGGCCTTCCAGTGCGAGGGCGCGTTTCTCGACGAGATGACCGTCGTCCTCGGGGTCCACTCCGGTCCGGGCACGGTCGCGATCGGCACCGTGCCAACCGAGCTGGTCGGATCCAAGTTTTGAATTTCGCGGTCACCGCGATCGGGCGGGACCGGCCCGGTATCGTCGCCGCGATCACCGGGGCACTGCTCGACGCAGGTGGCAACGTGGACGACTCCCAGATGTCGATCCTCCACGGGCACTTCGCGGTGATGCTGATCGCGAACCTGCCGGCGGATGGCCCCGACGACCCGGCCCTGGCCGGACTTCGGGAGGAGCTCGACCGGGTCGGGCGGGAGTTTGACCTTGGCGGGATCACGATCAGTCCGGTGTCCGGACTTGAACGCGGGGCCGATCCGACCCACCTGTTGACGGTGTACGGAGCCGACCGGCCCGGGATCGTCCACGACACCGCCCGTCTGCTGGCCGGACTCGGGATCAACATCACCGATCTCCGTACCCGCCGGACCGGCACCGCGGATTCACCGCTCTACACGCTGATGATCGAGATCTCCGTCCCGGCCGGGGCCGAGGATCGACTCACCGTCGATCTGGCCGAACTTGGCGCGACCGGAGACGTGGAGGCCCACCTCTCCCGACTCGAAGCCGACGTTCTCTGAACGGCAGGGACCGTTTTCGCGATGGCTGTCCGCAAGGTCCTCACCTATCCGGATCCGATGCTGAAGCAGCTCTGCGCCCCGGCCCAGCCGGAGGAGGTGGAGCCAGTGGTCCTGGACCTGCTCGACACGATGAACTCGTTCGACCACTGTGTCGGACTGGCCGCACCCCAGATCGGCCATCCGGTCCGGATCGCTGTGGTGGACATCACCGGTCACCCGCGGGCGAAGGACCCGCAGGGGCTGATGGTGATGGTGAACCCGCGGATCGAGTGGCGCTCCGAGGGCAGCAAGGTGAGCCGTGAGGGCTGCCTCAGCCTCCCGGACCTCACCGCCAACGTCCGTCGCCCGCGCAAGGCGGGGGTCAGCTTCAGCGGCATCGCCACCGACCAGCGGATCTCCACCGCGGAAGCCGCCGCTCCGGACAGTCACCGGCCGCAGCGGGTCGAGCTGGCCTCGTTCGAGGCCCGCTGCGTGCTCCACGAGATCGACCATCTCGACGGGATCCTCTTCCTCGACCGGGTCGCCTCGATCACCGACGACCTCTTCCGCCGCCAGACCTACAGCTAACCCCACCCCCAACCGTTCTGGAGCCGATAGTGGAGCCTATGCCGCCTAAATCGGCTCCAGAACCAAACTCCGTCTGCCCCCAGCCGTTCTGGAGCCGATAGTGGAGGCTATATCGCCTAAATCGGCTCCAGAACGGTTCACGGGGATAGGCGGGTGGTCCGCAGGGACCTCCTGCGTGGATGGATGCAAGGAATCGGCCGAGCGGGAGCAGCGAACGTACTTCGGTACGTGAGCAAACCCGTGAGGTCGATGACGCCGCAGACGCCGCGCAGGTGGTTCCTGCGGACCGCCCGCTAGCGGCGGCGGCGGAGGGCCATTAACCCCCCGATCACGAAACCGGTGGCGACCGCGGCGACGGTGATCTCCTTGCGGTGCTTGCGAAGCTGGCCGCGCCAGTCGGTGAGGTCGGTCACCTTGTTGCGGAGCTGATCGACCGACTGGCCGAGCTCGGCCCGCTGGGCCTCGATGTCGGCCCGGATCTGGGCGGCCGTTCGCTGTGGTGGCGGCGTGTAACCCCGGGGGGAGTTGCCCGAGTAGGCGGTACCGGGAATCGGTGTGCCGGCCCGTCCGGCCGACCCCACGGGCGGGGTCGGGGCGGTTCCGCCGGCATCCCTCACCACGGGTGGGGGTGACGGCTTTACGGGCTCGGGAGCAGGATCGGTGCTGTCGGACCGGGTCCGGTCTGGTTCATCACTCATTGCTCGTCTCCGGAGGTGAGCAGGGCTTTGGTCTTCTGGGCTTCATCGATCGCATCGGTGGGAATCGGGGGGCCGGTCTTCTCGAACGAGTTGTAGGCGAACCAGCCCGCCCCGGCCGCGGCCGCAAACAGGACTACCGCCACCAGCAGATACCCGGCCCAGGCACCCCAGCCAAACAGTGCCGACAGGCCGAGTGAAATGCCATGGAGCAGCATCACGAGGCCGAATACGGCAACCACCCCGGCGACCACGGCAACCACGCCGCCGCGGGCGAGGGTAGTGAGCTTTTCGCTGACCTCGGTCTTGGCCAGCTCGATCTCTTCCCGGATCAGGACCGAGGTTCGCTCGGAAACCTCGAAGACGAGCTCGCCGATCGTCTTTTCCGCGTCCGGCCGGTTTGGGTCGTACCCGGCCACGGCTACTCCGGCGGCTCCTCGTTGAACATGCGCCGGTAGGCGATTGCTGCGACCCGCGAGGCCAGCAGGCTGGCGAGCGCGCCGATCAGGGTGAGCATCGCGCTCCAGGTCAGTCTTCTGACGATCTCGTTGTCCATTCGTGCTCAGGATACCCGGAGCACGGCCGATACCCCGGCTCGCCCGGTCTGCGGGCGCCGGCTACCGGGTTTCAGCGCGGCTCGAGGCCTTCGCAGATCGTGCGCAGGAGCAGTTCCCGGGCCGACTCGAAGTCTTCATCCTCACCCGGGATCACCTCGAAGATCCAGCCCGAGAGGAGCTGCTCAATCGCCCCGTAGAAGGCCATGGCGGCGAAAACCGGGTCGATGTCCTCACGGAAGGTGCCGGATCGCTGACCCTCGGCCACGATCGCCGCGATCCTCGCGTAGGCGGCGTTGATCTCGTCGAGATGGGTCCGCCCGAAGGAGTTGGCCGCCCGGGTCACCTCGACGATGATCACCTTCATCAGGTCCGGGTCGTAGCGGTAGGAGTCGATGATGAACCCGGCCACCACCCCGAGCTTCTCGCGAGGCGATGAACCGGACTTGCCGGCCTCGTCGATCGCCTCGATCAGCAGTGACCAGCGCTGGCTGAACAGCTCGTTGAGAACCTGTTCCTTGGAATCGAAGTAGTGGTACACGAGGCCGTAGGCGACATCGGCCTCGTCGGCGATGTCGGCCACCCGGGTCGAGTGAAACCCCTGCCGGGCGAAGACCCGGACAGCCGCGTCGAGGATCTGACGCCGACGCTCGGGAGCCGCCTCACGCCCCACGGAGCCCTCCGACAGGCGCGGTGCCACGGTGCGGCGGGCGGGTCCGGCGGATGTTCCTGGCAGGTGCGGCAGACATTTGGTTCGGGATCTCCGAGTTGGTTGATTGACTCGTCAATCGGTCGCCGGATTATAGGTGCCGGAACGAAGAACGGGCCGACCCCTTGCGGCGCCGGCCCGTTTCAGTCTGCCTCTGTCTCGGGCGAGCCGGTGCTACCAGCCCTTCTTCACCGCCTGCGCCCCGCCGTTCAGGTTCTTGACGTTGAGGCCGGGGGAGGCTTTCTGGTCGGCCGCACAGAACCGGTCGGTGACCCAGCCCCCGTTCGAGAACAGCTTGGTCTGGTCGTTGAAATGGGGCGAGGACTCGTCGGTCGCCGCCTGGGAGTAGGTCAGGATGTTCTTCACATCCGGGCACTTGCTCCCGTCCATGTTGGCCATGACGATGAAGCTCGAGCCGTGGACCACGTTGTCGTAGTTGCCGGTCGTGCTGTTGTAGACAGCGCTGATCACGTTGTATACACCTTGGCCTCCGGAACCACCCGGGATCGGGATCTGGTCCCCGGCCCGGGTCACGAACTGGTGGCTCCGCAGGGTCGCGTCCAGCGGGATGCTCTTGCTGTTCAACTCGGTTACCGAATCCGAGAGGGCCTTCTGCACGTTCGGGTTCGCCGTATTCAGGTCACTCGGAGTGTGCACCGGATTGGCAACCGCGAACGGCGTGTTGAAGATGCCGCCAGAGGCAGACAGGATCCTGCCAAGCACCCGCCGGCCCAGGTAGGCACCCGGGGAGTCGAGCTTCTCGGTGTGATCCCAGCCGGCCAGCACAGTACAGGCCTGGCTCACATCAACGCCGTTGACCGTTGCCGGGGGCGGCAGGGTCTGGCACCAGGCGACCAGATCCGGAATCAGCAGCTCCGCACCGTAGTTGCGGTTGTTGTTGATGAACCCGCGCAGCAGCTCCGGCGTGTACTTGTTGCCGGGGTTGCCGTCGGTGCCGGCAAGACGCTGCTCGATCTGGTTGAGACCGTTTCGGGTTCTGAGCGAACGGGCCGTGTCGATGTCACCGATGATGTGCGGTTTCGCCGGGAACGGATCGTTCGGGTTCGAGAGCCAGTAGCTGTCGTTGGCGTTCGAGGTGTAGTCCTTGCGGACCTGAATCGGCATCTTGCTCGGGGAGAGCAGCCCGACCGCCGGGGCGTCCGGTGCCTTCTGCATGTCGCAGCTCGAGTTCCAGCCTTCAAACACGGCCACCTGAAGCGACGGCCAGCTGATCCCGGCGAAGCCGGTGTTGCACTCGGCCGCCCGGGCATCGTCGATGTTCGGCATCGAGCCGACGTCGGCGTAGAGCGCGTTGCCCTTCGAGTCGGCGGCGATCGTGTTCACCCACGGCACTCCGAGGTCTTCCTTCAGCACCTTCACGCCTTCATCCACGCTCTGGGCCCGGTTGAAGTCGAAGAAGTGGTTGATGAAACGGAGACCGTTCGCGTTCGCGTCGAACATCGTGTACGCGGTGGTGTTGGTCCAGCCGAACAGCGGCTGCTTCTGGAGAATCGTCGCCACCGGACCGTGGATGGTCGAGTAGAGCGTCCGGGTCTCCTTGGTGATCGAGTCGTCGGGCTGCTTGACCTCGACCGTCACCTTGGTCTTCTTCATCGCGGTCTGCTTGCCGTCCACGTAGTAGCTGGTCGGATCGCCCGGAACCAGCTTCTCCTGGTACATGCTGAAACGCCGTGCGGTCGAAACCGTGTGGCTCCAGGCGAGATTCTGGTTGTGACCGATCAGAACCACCGGGACTCCGAGCAGGCTGCCGCCGGAGGCGTTGACCTTGCCCGGAATCGTGATCTGCGCCTCGAAGAAGCGCTCCGATCCCTGCCACGGGAAGTGCGGGTTGCCGTACAGCATCCCCTTGCCGGTGGAGGTGGTTTCGGAACCGAGACCGACCGCATTCGAACCGATCTGAGGATCGTGAGCCTTGAAGGCCTCGACGTCTGCCGGGGTGATCTCCTGCTGGCTCTCCTGAGCGTCCGCTGAAGCACCGGAAATCGGCGGAGCCGCATCGGCGGTGCCGTCCACCGCAACCCCGAGGCCGGCCATCGTGCCAAGCTCGAAGAATCGCAGGTAGACATCCTGCTCGGTGATCGGCTTGACCCACGGCTTGCCCTTGCAGGTCACGTCGGAGAGGTTGTTGACCCCGACGTCCTTGAGGTAGCGGTTGTAACCCTTGACGTAGCCGGTCACCGCTTCTCTGGCTTCAGGCTTGGGGCCGTTCGGTGCCTTCATCTTGAGGATCTTGCTGATCGTGTCCTCGGCGATCACCCGCTTGTGGGCGAAATCGGCCTGGAGGTTCGTGTAGTTGATCCCGTTGCCGGAAAGTTGCCAACTGCCGTCGGGGCCGAAGTACTTCGACCGCTCACCGCGGACGGTGGTGTAGATCTGGGCCATCGAGCAGATGTTCTGCTTGGCCAGCGCGTAGCCGTAGCCGTAGCCGAGACCACGCCAGTCGTCGGCGACAATCCGTGGGTAGCCGTACTCGGTGGTGCGGATCGTTACCGCCGGATTGTTGAGCGCCTGCTCACGCAGGCGCCTGGCTTCCTTGCGCAGCGCCTTGGCCCGTCGGCGGTTGCCGTTGGCCTTCCTTCTCAGGACCCGGCCCTTTCCTCTGAGGACCCTGACCTTTCTCTTCATGATCCTGGACTGTGTGAGAAGCAGCGACCTGACCCTGCCGGAAGCCCGGCGGGCTCTCTTGCGGGCCTGGTTCGCCCGGCGGTTGATCCGGTTCGCCCGACGGTTGATCTTGTTCACCCTTCGGATCCGCTGGTTGGCCGCCCGGTCAAGCTGGTTGGCTTGCCGTTCAAGCTGCTTGGCCTTCTCCAGGGAGCTGGTGTGGGCGGTCTGGTCGGCTACAGCCGTTCCGGTCCAGATTCCGAAGGTCAGCGCGAGCGCCACGGATGCAACAAACAGTCTAAAAAGTCTCAAGTCTTTCCTCTCATCTCACAGCGTGGACGCACCAAGCGCCCGAGCTTCCCTCAAGAAACCCGAAAAGCCGCACCGGGTTGCGGTGAATATAGCGCCGTTCACCCGGTAACGGAGGGTTCACCGATACGACCGGAACTCCAGACCGCGGGCCGCCGGCGTCCCTGCCCTTGCTACCGGCGGATCCCGGCTGTAAAGTGTTCGGGTCGGGTTCGGCGGGATCGCCGGTCCGCAAGGGAGAACAGAGATCCGTCCACAGGGCGAGAGGCAGGGAGCGAGATATGAACCGCAGTGAAGAGGCAGCGATCCGTGGAGGTCGACGGAACCGCATGATCGGGGTGACTGTGCTCGCCCTCGGCTGGGGGCTCCTGGTCGCGCTGATCCTGACCTGGGCGTTCGGCGCCGGCAATGCGAATGCCGCCAGCAGACACGACACCGCCAAGAACTCGATCAGAAACGTCCGGGCGAAGATCCTCACCGGATCCCAGCAGCAGGCCGCCGCCTCCAGCTCGATTCAGGTGCAGCTCGCCCGGGTCAAGGGCCGTATGCCTTCCCGGATCTCGATGACCGTGACCGTTGCCCGGATCGCCTCGTCCTCCCCGGCCAGGGGGGGTTCGACCACGGTCCGGTCCGGCAACGCCCGCTCGAGGGTCGTGCGAATCAAGCTGAATCCCGGCGCCCGCAAGATCCTGGGCGACTGCGCCACGCCGCTGGTCAAGGTGAAGGTGACCGTCAACGGCCGCTCGAAAACGGCCGTCCGAAAACTCAAGTCGAAGCGCTCGCTCTGCGCGGTTCCGAAAGACGTCGATCTGAGCAAGGCCCCCAAGTGCGAATGGATCGATGACCCCGCCAATCCCTGCCTCGGCACCTATCCGAACAACTACTTCACGAGGACCGACACTCACTCGGAAACGGGACGGCGGTTGAATCTGGCCCCGGACGCGACTCCGGCGACCAAACCGGTTCCCGGCTACCCGCAGGGAGTCAACATCGGGGTTGAGACGATCAACCAGTCGGACGGGTTCAGCCCCGGGCCACTGCTCCAGGTGAAGATCCCCGGGCTCGACACCCAGGTGGCCTTTGACTCGACCGGCCTCGTTTCCGAAGCCGACATGGGTCAGGCCTACCGGTCCGACCAGCCGGCCGTTCTGATTGACGCGAAGACCGGTGAACGGCAGTTGATCTGGACCGAGCTCGACAGCAACGCCTCCACCAGCCGCGACCGGGTCCTGATCATCCGGCCGGGCAAGAACCTGACCAACGGACACCGCTACATCGTCGCGCTCAGGAACCTCAAGAACGGGGGCGGCGACGGGATCAAGGCACCAGCCGGCTTCCGCCTCTACCGTGACCGCAACCTCACCTCCAACAAGACGGTCGAGAGACGCCGCAGCCACTTCGAATCGATCTTCAAGTCCCTGGGCAGGGCCGGCGTCAAACGGAGCAGTCTCTATCTGGCCTGGGACTTCACGGTCGCCTCGACCGACAACCTCACCGGCCGGATGACCTCGATCCGGAATCGGGCGTTTGAGGATCTCGGGGACACCAACCTGACCGACGGCACGGTCCAGGGAAGTGCCCCGCAGTTCACGATCACCCAGGTGGATGACTACTCGTCCCAGCCCCCACCGTTCTCCGGGGACGGAGTCGAAGACATCCGCAAGATCCAGGGCACTTTCAGGGTTCCCTGCTACCTCGCGAACAAGGCGAACCCGGGCGACCCGGACTGCGCTCCCGGCTCCACCTTCAAGCTGGACGACAACCAGAAGCCGATCCGTACTCCCAACAGCTTCTACACGGCCCGCTTCAAGTGCAACATCCCCCGCTCCGCGGTCTGGAACGACGGCGGCACCTGGAAGGTCGACCACAAGGTCCGCCCCTCGCTCTACGGCCACGGCCTGTTCGGGGACATCGGCGAGGTGTCCAGCAAGAACATCCGGCAGCTCGGCACCGAGAACGGGGTGATGGTCTGCGGCACCGACTGGATCGGGATGGCCGACGAGGACGTGATCACCGCGATGGGCGCGCTGATGGACCTGACCAGGTTCCCGGCACTTCCCGACCGGCTGCAGCAGGGGTTCCTCAACTTCCTGTTTCTCGGTCGCCTGATGATCCACCCGAACGGACTGGCCGCCGACCCGAACTTCAAGTTCGACGGTCAGTCGGTGATCGACACCAGCGATCTCTTCTACTACGGCAACAGCCAGGGCGGAATCGCCGGTGGCGCCCTGACCTCGGTCGCGACCGACTTCACCCGTTCGGTGCTCTACGTCGGGGCGATGAACTACTCCACGCTGCTGAACCGTTCGGTCGATTTCGACATGTACAAGGCGATCATGGATCCCTACTACCCGAAGCAGCTCGAGCGGCAGCTGATTTTCTCACTGATGCAGACGATGTGGGATCGCGGTGAGCCCAACGGCTACGCCAACCACATGACCACCGACCCGTTGCCGAAGACACCGGCCCACAAGGTGCTGATGCTGATGGCCTACGGCGACCACCAGGTGGCGAACGTGGCAACCGAGGTCGAGGCCCGGACGATCGGCGCCCCGCTTCGGCGTCCCGCCGTTTCCCGTGACCGGTTGAACTCCGAGATGATCCGCCCCTGGTTCCAGCACGATGTGCTCGGCAGCCTGCCCGGACCGGACTCCGCCGGCAGCGGTTTCTTCGCCTGGGACATCGGGCCGAAACGGGTCGAGGGCGGCCAGCTCTACGGCACCGACGCGCCACCCCTGGCCAACATCCCGCCGACCACCAGCGAGAACGAGAGTGGCGACGGCTCGGACGGCTACGGGATCGACCCGCACGACACGGTGATCCGCAGTTCCCCGCTGGCCCGCAAGCAGATCGCCGACTTCATCAAGACGAACGGCAAGATCACCAACCCCTGCGGCAGCAACCCCTGCTGGGCGGCAGGCTGGCAGGACATGCCCTAGCGGGCGGAGGAGTTCGCTGGCAACCGAGGGAAGATCTGTCCGCCCTTTGAGCTGAGAGATCTCCCCTCGGTGCTGGGTTGGTGACCCGCCGACCGCTCCGGGTAGGGTGATCCGCGATGGCCCTGCGGAAGAAGAACCGGAGCGACGACGGCGAGAAGGGGGCCGACCGGGCGCGTCCACCGATGCCGAAGTGGATGTTCGAAACCCGGACCGAGCAGTGGCATGAGGCCGGGCTGGGAGACGAGATCCGGAAGGAGAAGCCGGGCCGGACCTGGCCACGGCTGCTGCTCTTCGCCCTGCTGATCGCGGCCGTACTGGTCGCCTTCAACCATCGTCAGACGATCGCTCCGGGATACGGTTCGGAGGCACGGATTCTGACCGCGATTCTGCTGTTCGGTCTGGGTCTCGGATTTGCCGGTGCGCTCGGCCGGACAACCACCCCGATGATCCTGAGGCGGATGGATCCGGGTACCGCGGGCACGATCGCCTTTGTGATCCGGCTGCTCACGATCGTGGTGGTCGGGGTGATCGCCCTCAGAATCGCCGGAGTCAAGGCCGCCGCCCTTGCGGTTGGTGGTGCGTTCACCGCGGTGATCGTCGGCCTGGCCGCCCAGCAGACCCTGGGCAATATTTTCGCCGGGATCGTGCTGCAGAGCACCCGGCCGTACAAGGTCGGCGAGCGGGTGCGGCTCACCAGCAGTTCGCTGGCGGGATCGGTCGAGGGTACGGTCAGCTCGCTCGGACTTTTCTACACGACGATCCTGAACGGGCCTGAGCGAATGATGATCCCCAACAGCGTCCTGCTCACCTCGATCGTCGAGCCGCTCCGTTCACCCGACAGCGTGGACATCCGGGCCCGGTTCGACTCACACGTAACCCCGGCCGAGGTCCAGAACATGCTGGGCCATGCGATTTCCGTTCCACTGCTGGAGGCTCCGGAAATCTGGCTGGAAGAGGTGGATCGGGACGAGGTCGTGTTCCGGATCACCGCCACCCCGGCGAGGAAGGCGGACGGCAGGAAACTGGCCGAGGAGGTGGTTTCGGTCACCCGGGGCACCTTCGAGTACCCGCGGCCGGACCGGTCCGGCAGGACGGAGGAGAAGCCGGAACAGAAAAACGCCCCGGATCCCGACGTCCCCAGCGGCCACGCCTGATCCGGCTGGGCCGGAGAGTTCGACCCGCCGCCCCGTGAGACCGGACCGGGTCCGGTTGGCGGCGGCCCGAGGCTCTATGCTCCAACGGTTGGAATTTCGATCCGGGGAGAGAGCATGGAGGCATCTGGACGTGGGCGGTACCAAGCGGCAGGGGCAGTGGCGATACTCGCCCTGATGCTGGCCCTTCTCGGCGTCTTTTCGGCTGAAGCATCCGCCAGGAAATGCCTGGCTGCCCCCGAGGTGGCCCTGATCTTCGATGACTCGGGCTCGATGCGTGACACCGATCCGCTGAGTATCCGGGCCGAGGCCCTCCGCATGTTTCTGGATCGCCCGTCAACCCAGCGGATGACTGTGGGTGCGGTGGAGTTCGGGAGCAGGGGCGGGCCGCTTTTTTCACCTGGTGTGGTGTCACGGACGAAGAGAAACATGCTTGCCTCCCTCCGGCGCCTCGACAACCGTGGCTACCGGGGATCCGGCGACCAGACCTTCTACAACAGTGCCTTCCGGGCCAGCAGACGCCAGCAACCACACGCGGACGCCCGCATCTTCCTGACCGACGGCGACAGCAACGACAGGATCCGGCTTGGACTGGTCAAGGGCACCCCTACCTACGTGATCGGGCTCAACGTGACCAAGGGTGACCGGACCGGCTACGGAAAGCAGCTTCACCGGATCGCCAGGGTGAGCCGGGGTCGGTACTTTCCCCTGCGGCACCGGCGGGACCGTGGCGCATCCCCGCAGATCGCCCGGCTGCAGCCGGTCATCAACCGGATTTCGGCAACGCTGGGCTGTTCGAAAATCACCAAGACGGTCAGAGTCACCGCCAGGCACCGCGGGCAGAGGTTCGGGCCATTCCGGGTCAGGTTCGGTGGCCGCAGCACGATCCAGATCCTCGCCACCTGGCCCTGGTCCGGAACCGCTGTCAGGTTCGTCAGCTGCCGGGTTGTGGATCGAAGCGGCAGGATCGTGGCCGACCTGACGGGACGGGGCCGCCGGGTCAAACTGAGGGTTCGCACATACCCCCATCAGACCAGCAAGCGAATCGTGATCAAGCGGCCCCGTCATGGCTGGAAGCTGATCTTCGTCGTCAAGATCGTGAAGATCACCAGGCGGACTCCGGTCACGGTGCAGATCGAGACCGGAGGTGGCGAGGATGCTTTCCGACCGATCCCGCCGCCGTCCCCACCCCCGCCACCGGTCGACAACGGGCGACGGGTGATTACCGTTTACAACCAGGTGACCAACGGGATGGGAATGGTCGAAGATCCCACCCCGACCAGGCTCACAACCAAACCGTGGGCGTTCTGCACCAGCCGCGGCTGCAATGTCGGCGGGACCGAGCGCCGCACCGGACAGACCTACGACGCAGCGGTCTGCCAGACCTTCGGTGAACGCATCACCAACGGGAACGATCACAGTCCGGCCGATGACGCCAACCCGAACCGGTTCGAGTCCACTCGCTACTACGGGGTCCAGCTGACCGACGGGACCTTCGGCTTGATCAGCGAGGTCTGGATCAACGCGGCAGACCGGGGTGGTCTCGGCCTCCCGGCCTGCTGACCGCACCACCGGAGACTCCGGCCCGGAACCCGGCCCGCCCAGGCCGGATTCGGGAGTAAGGACGCTACTTCCCGATCCGAGCTTCGACCGCAGCGGCAGTCAGTGGGCGGTTCGCCCGCCGGTTCAGGGCCTCGCCCCGGGCGGCGCTGCCACCGGGTCCGCTGAAGTAACGGATCCGGTCGAGCCTGAGGTGGTTGAGCCCGATCGGCGCCCAGACCGGATCGGTGTTCAGGACCACCCCGGTGATCCCGAAACCGTGCGCGCCGAACGCCTTGAGGTCACCACCGCACTGGAGCTCGGCCCCGTTTCCGGGATCGGCGGCGTCGAGATAGTAGGAGGTGAACGCCGGCTCCGGCAGGTCGGTGGTCGCCCCGGTCATCGTGGTCACCGTGCCCTGGGTTCCGGTCACCTGCTGCCAGACGTAACGTCCGTTGGAGAAGTCCGGGGCCGTGAACGGATCCGGGGTGTCCCGGACCCCGTCCACCGCAACTCCCCCGGGGTTCTTCGCGTCGCGGTAGGTCATGCCGATCGCCCGGTCGGAAAGGTCGGTCCAGACGTAGAGATCCGGCAGCGGGTGAACCCGGAGATAGACCGCGGTCGCCTCGAGATCGGCGTAGTAGAAGTGATCCCTTTCGACGTACGGTCCGCTGTTGGCTCCCATGAAGGAACGGATCGCCCGGACCGGTCCGTCCTTGATCGCCAGATAGGTGCCTTCGTCGCTGTCGGCCGGACGATCGTTGGACGGGTTGATGTCGAGATTCCAGTTGCCCGACATGGTGAACTCGCTGCGTCCACAGCCGGCGAGACCACCGCCCGAGACCGCCTCCCGATCAAGGATGTCGGCCCGGTTGGCCCGGCCCGCCCGGACCCGGAGTTCATCCTCCATCCAGCGGTCAACCGAGTGCAGCCGGTAGCTCCGGGTGGTCACGCTCGAGTCCTCCGGATTGGGGGAGTTCTGGTAGCGGTAGCGGTCCCGGACGGCCCGACCGGGGGCGAGGCCGTCCAGCCTGAAGCTGTACTTCACGTAGTCCCGGCCGGCCGACTGGCGGAGACGCCCCCGGTTCCGGAACAGGTACACCCACGCCCTGCCGCCACCGGCCGGGTCGTTCACCCGCAGGCGGATCGCGCTTCCCGGGACGGTTCCGGTCGGCGTCCGGGCCGAGGCCGGCGCCCGACGACCGGTATCGCCGGCCATGAAGACCAGCTCGTCGTTGCGATCGAAGGACCGGTTTTCGTCCGGGCCCGATCGGGTTTTCGGGTCCGCGTAAACCTCGACATCGAAGGTCCGGGCTGTCACGTAGGTCGGGGAGGTCAGACCGGCCGGATACAGGGTGCGGGCGCTCACCCGGTGACGCTCGTCCACCTGAACCGGTATCTGCTTCCAGCGTCCGGCCCACCTGAAGGCGACGACCCGGCCCGGTAGCGAACCCCGGAGTGAGGGCAGGTCTGCACCCTTCAGCACCACCGGATCACTCGCCCGGTCGGCCGGTGCTGCCTCGGCAACCCCGACTCCGCCAATCAGAGCCAGGCAGGTGACCGCCAGCGTCCGCAGAACTTTGCGGGCTCCCATCTCCATCCCGGGAACTCTATCGCGACCCCCGCCTGGTTCCAAGGGGACCACGGGCCGCCAGTGCCCGACGATTCCGTCTACCTGCTCTTGCGGACCGGACTGCGGGCGGCACTGCCGGCCAGCGGCCTGGACACCCGGGTGGTGAGCCTGCGCGCGAGGGTGCTGCCGCCGCCGGGCGCGGTGAAGTAGCGGATCCGTTTCACGGTGAGATCGTTGAACGGCGGGTGGCGCGGATCGGTGTTCGGGGTCACGGTGCCGAACGCGGTACCGAGGATGCCGAAGCCGCTGGCACCGATCGACTTGCCGTCACCGCCGCACTGGGTCTGTCCCAGCGGCGGGTTCTGGTCGTCGAGGTAGTAGCTGCCGAACCTGACCTGGGGGATGTTGGTGTCGGCGCCGATCACGGTGCTCACCGTTCCCTGTTTGCCAGAGAGCTGCTGCCAGGCGTACCGGCCGTCGGCGACGTCGGCCTGGGTGGCCGGAGTCAGGGTGTCCGGTTTCCCGTCCACCTTGACCCCGGCGGTGTTCTTCGCGTCGCGGTAGGTCATTCCGATCGCCGATCCGGAGTAGTCGGTCCAGGTGTAGAGATCGGTCATCGGGTGGACCCGGAGGAAAACGGTGTTCTGCTCATGGCTGCCGTAGTAGATGTGTTCCCGCTGGGTGTACGGCCCGGAGTTGGCGCCCATGTAGGAGCGGATCGCGCGGACCGGACCGTCGATCGCTGCCACGTAGGTGCCTTCATCGTCGGTGTCGTCGTCGTTGCCGGAGAAGATGTCTTCGGTCCAGCGTCCCGAGAACGTGTACTGGGAGCGGCCGCAGGAAAACCGGGTTGCCTGGGCGACCTCACGGTCGAGGATGTCGGCCCGGTTCGCCTTGCCTGCTCTGACCCTGAGTTCGTCCTCCATCCAGCGGTCGACCGAGTGAAGGCGATAGCTCCTGGTGGTGACACTTGAGTCCTCCGGGTTGGTCGAGTGGAAGAACCCGTAGCCGTCTTTCAGCTTCTGGCCGGCCGGCAGATTGGTCAGTTTGAAGCTGTACTTCACGTAGTCCCGGCCGGCCGACTGGCGGAGCCTGCCGTTCGAACGGAACAGGTAGAGGTAGGCGCGTCCACCGCCGACGGGATCTCTCACCGTGACCCGGGTTCCGGTGTTGCCGTTCACGCGGCGCGGCGCCCGGGCCTTCTTCGGTGCCCTGCGGCCGGTGTCTGCCCCGATGAAGACCAGCTCGTCGTCAGCGTCGAAACGCGGGTTGCCATCGGGCCCCGAGCGGGTGTTCGGGTCGGCGTACACCTCGAGATCGAAGGCGGGGTTGTTGCCACCGGGATAGTTGGACCCGAGCTGCGGCGGGTCGGTCTGCGACGGGTAGAGCTGCCGCACATCGATCCTGTGCCGTTGATCGACCTGCACCGGCACCTGGATCCACTTGCCGCGCCGCCGGACGAAACCGACGATCTTCCCGGGCGCGGTGCCGAGCATCCCCTTCACCTTCGCGCCCTTCATCACGACCGCATCCCCGCCCCGGTCGGCCGGTTTGGCGGAAGCCGTGGTTGCCAGCCCGGACAACGCCAGAACCGCGAGTCCGGTGGCGGCCACAACGCACGTGAAAACACCAACTCCCTGTTCCCTGCCCATCCGCTGACCCTACATCACCTTCCGGGGCCAACGGCCGCAGTCGCCTCTCGGGACCGTCGATGATTTGCACCCCCGGTCCGCAAGGGTTACGTTCGACACAGATTCATGCCACAGAAAGGGGCGAGGCATGAGCGGATTACGAATCAGGTGTTTGCTTGTCGCGCTTTTCGCAGGGTTCGCGTTTGCCGGCACGGGTGTTGTCAACGCGGCTGCGGCCGGGACCTACCTGAATCTGGGTGACTCGGTCGGCAACGGCTACTTCGGGAAGACCAGCAACTGGATCGCCAACCAGTACGGAGCGGATGACCACCGTGACCTGACCCAGTACGGCCAGCCCAGTCTCTCGATCCTCGACAACCAGGTTCCACAAGCGGTTTCCGCGATCAACGAGGCCGGCAACACGGTTGCGGTGACGATCGATTCCGGCGGGGTGGATGCGCTCGGCGACTGCGACTTCAGCAGCCCGTCCTGCACCACCCGGAACAACCTCCGGGCGAGTGTCGAGGCTCTGAACAACGCTCTGGCCGGGGATCCGGGTACCGAGTTCTTCGGAATGCTCGCCTACCACAACCCGGCGGTGGACCTGCCGGAGGAGGGCGATTTTCAGCAGCGATTGCTCGGTGCAAACGGTGTGATCGGAATGTGCGACACCGGGATGGCTGTCGGGCTGAACGACATCGTCTTCCAGGAGGCAGCGAGGCTGGGCATCAGGGTTGCCGACTCCTACCCGGCCTTCAAGGCCGGTGGCCAGGCCCTGATGGGCGACCAGATCCACCCGAATCTGGCCGGGTACCAGAAGATGCTGGAGGCCTACCAGGCAAGCACCGTGCCGACCGCATGCCAGGGCCCCGGCCCGGACCCCGACCCCGATCCCGACCCGGACCCGGATCTGTCTCCCCCCAACACGAAGATCCTCCAGAGGCCGAGTGCGTTGCTTCGCAAGCGGAGCACAACGTTCAGGTTCCGATCGAACGAGTCCGGCTCCAGGTTCCAGTGCCGACTCGATGGCGCGAAGTTCCGTTCCTGCAAGTCCCCATTGCGGTTGAAGCGCCTGAAAGCCGGCCGCCACGTCCTGCGGATCCGGGCGATCGACAAGGCCGGCAACGTCGAAAGGCATCCGGCCGAGGCCAGGTTCCGGGTGAAGTTGAAGTCGCCGAAAAGTAAGTCGCACCGCCGGAATTGAGGCCGAGACGGGTCCACCCGAGGATGCCGCAGACCTGCCGCAGTACCTGAAGGATCGCCACCGGCAAAACCGCCAGCGACTGGATGTGTTGATGCTAAGATGTCCAGATGCCCCGTGTTCGGACCACATTGACGATCGATTCCGCGGTGATGAAGGCCGTCCGGGTACAGGCTGCCCGCACCGGCAAGGGTGACAGCGAAGTGATCGAGGATGCGGTTCGAAGCGCGCTCGGCCTCGATCTTTTCGAGCGGATGTGGGCAAAGTCCGACCTGGACGAACATCAGGCGATGGATCTCGCGCTTGAGGCACAGCACCGGGACCGGCCCGGCTGAGTTTGCTGGTCGTACTCGATCCGAACGTCCTGGTTTCGGCGGCCCTGTCTCCGGCGGGTCCACCGGCTGTGTTGATCCGGCGCTGGCTCGCCGGTGAGTTCGAGCTGGTGGTCTCATCGGCCCTGCTGGCGGAACTCGAGAGAGTCCTGGCGTATCCCAAAATCACGAAGAGGATCACGCCGGCCGAAGCGGCGGCCTTCGTGGCCCTGCTCAAGCGCGAGGCACAACTGGAACCGGATCCGACCGGTGGGCCCCCTGTCCAGATCGAGGACCCCGAGGACGAGTATCTCCTCGCCCTTGCGGCCAGCGCGGGCGCCGCCCTGGTCTCAGGCGATGAACACCCCACCGTCCTGGCGGGCCGGTTTCCGGTCTATACGCCGAGTGATTTCCTGGCGGAACTCTGAGTGGCGGGGACGGCTGGGGTCAGCGGCGGCGTTCTACCTCTTCGATCATCAGCTTGGAGTAGAGGCGGCGATCAGGTCCTTGAGGGGTTCGGCGCCGACTTCGATGATCTTGATCGTCCGTTCCGGTTCGACCTCCCCCTTGAGGCGTTCCATCAGCATGTCCACCTCCTCCCGGACCGGGGTTGAAGGCTCCGGATCTCTTTCAGCGACAGGCATTGAGAGAGCAACTTCCCTCCAAACCCCTCTCTCTTTGACTTAGATTTGCTATCGTCCCTGTATGACCGGGACAGCAGTGAAGCGCAAGACCTCCTTTGAAATCGATCCGGTCAAGGTTGACGCCGCCCGGAAGATTCTCGGCACCAGAACCCTGACCGAGACCGTGGATGAGGCTCTGGCTGAGGTGGTCCGGGTCCGGCAACGCCGGGAGCTCGTGAGCCTCCTGTTCGATCCAGAGACCTCGGCGCTCGACGACCCCGACCAGATGGCCGGCGCCTGGCGGTGAGATGCCGACTTTCCTGGGGGACAAGAGCGCCCTGACCAGGCGCGAAACCCGGCCCGAGGTCCGTGAGATCGTGGAGCCGCTGGTCGTGGCCGGCGAGATCGCCACCTGCGGGATTGTCGAGCTTGAACTGCTCTACAGCGCCACCAGCCCCGCCAACTACCGCAGGCTCGCCGAGGCACTCGAAGGCATGCCGCGGGTCCCGACCGATGAAGATTGCCTGACCCGTGCGAAAGAGGTCCAGGGAATGCTTGCCGAAAGCTCCCGCCACCGGGCGGTACCGCTGCCCGATCTGATCGTCGCGGCCTGCGCCGAAATGGCCGGTTTGACGGTCCTTCACTACGACGCGGATTTCGAGCTGATCGCCTCACTCACCGGGCAGGCCCACCAGTGGGTGGTACCCCGCGGCAGCGTTTCCTAGCGGCGGCGTTCTACCTCTTCGATCGTCAATATGGTGTGGAGGGCGGCAATCAGGTCCTTGAGCGGTTCGGCCCCGGCCTCGATGATCTCGACCGCCCGTTCCGGTTCGAACGATTGTTGGTCGGATATGATCTCCTCCACCATGGAGGGCAATGACCGACAGAGTTTCGACTTGAGGGCGGGTCAGAAGGAGCAGGCCCGTGTCTCGATCGAGCGCGCTCTCGACTCCGACCCACAGCTCGAGAAGCAACTGAAGTCAAGGCTTGAGGTCTTTGCTCCAGCAGCTCGCTCCGGCCACTTGGATCTGTCGGCCTCCCGTTCCTTGGGCTGACGCATGGAAGACCGGCCGCCTTTGACGGAGGCCGAGGTCTTCCGGGTTCTGAGACGCCTGCAGCCAATCACCGATGGCCGCCGTCTCGTTCTGATTGGCGGCCAAGCAGTTGCATTCTGGTCGGCATATTTTCAACTCCAGCCAGGAGAAAACCAGGAACTGTTCACCAGCGAGGATGTGGATTTCGCAGGGAGCACCGACACGGTCACTGAAGCTGCCCACCTACTTGACGGACATGCCCACTTGCCGCATCGGTTTGATCCGAGCCCCTCGAGCGGCTTGGTTACCTGGACGGATACTCAGGGTGTACCGCGTGAAATCGACTTTCTCGCTGCCCCGGTGGGTCTGGACTTCGAGGATCTGTTCGATACCGCTATCCGGGTTGAGTTCCCTGATCCCGAAGGAAAATCCGGCCCGGCTGCCCTCTGGGTGCTTCATCCCGAACGCTGCCTGGAGAGTCGCGTCAAGAACTGGATGCTCCTCCGGCAGCGCGGCCGAATAGCGAGGAACCAGCTCGTCCGCTCGATCACCTGCGCTCACCGGTTCTCAGCGGAGATCCTTACGGAGGAGGCGGTCGAGAAACCTGTCCGGATCCGGGCCGTGTTGCGGTTGAACGAACGACTCTTCGACCGCTGCTTTCGCGACCAGGAGTTCCTCGGGCTCTATCGGGAAACCGGCATGATCCCTTCGAAGCGGTCCTGAATGACCACCCGGAGCTGCCGGAAAAGTTCCGATCCGTCCGTTTTCCGCAGATGGTGGAAGCGCTCCGGGCCAAACGACAACGAGCCTAGGTGCCTCCCAGGGGCAATGGCCTGACTATGGAAAGTCCAAGTCGGTCCGGGTCAGCGGCGGCGTTCCACTTCTTCGATCATCAGTTTGGTGTGAAGGGCGGCGATCAGGTCCTTCAGGGGTTCCGCTCCGGCCTCGATGATCTCGACCGCCCGCTCCGGTTCTACCTCCCCTTCGAGGCGTTCCATCAGTACGTCCACCTCCTCTCGGACCAGGCTCTGGAGGGCCTTTTTGTAACGGAGGGTGTCGTAGACGGTGAAGCCGATGCTTTCGTCGTAGCCGCCGGCTCGGAAGCGGGACATCGCCTCGATGATGGTCACGTCCGAGGGGGAGTAACCGTCCGGATCCGGGGTGAGGATGCCGATCTCGGCCAGCCGGTCGAGCGCCTCGGCCGGCACCCCGTAGCGGGCGTTCACCTCGGCGGTGCTGGTGCGGTTCTTCTCGCCGGCGAGGGCCCGTTCGAGGATCCGGTCCTCCACCTGCAGCATCGCGTCGGCCCGGTCGGGTCCGTCCTCGATCACGGTGCGGATCGCCTTCAGTGGCAGGAAGCGTTCCTCCTGGAGGCGTTTGATCAGGGCGATCCGTTCGACCGTTTCCGGCCGGTACCAGGACATGTTGCGGCTGGTTTTGACCGGCTCCGGCAGAAGACCTTCCCGCAGGTAGTGCTTGATCGTCGGGGCGGGCACTCCGGAGGCCTCGACCAGCTCGGCCATCTTCAGCAGGCCGTCCCGGTCGGGCACCACGGTCGGGCTGTCGACCGCCTGCGTCACAGCCGGATCTCGACCTCCCCCGGGCCGCCCGGTCCGGCGGCGGCCCCGGACTCAAACAGGGCGTCGATCTCGGCCGCGTCCAGTCCCGCGGCGGCGAGCAGATCCCGGGTGTCGGCCCCGATCGCCGGGGCGGCGGACGGTTCGCGGGCCGGGGTTCCGCTCATCCGGATCGGGTTGCCGAGCTGCCTGACCGGTCCGATGCCGGGCTGGTCGAACTCAACCACCATCCCCCGCTCCCGGGCCAGCTCCGAATCCAGTGCCTCGTCCACATCGAGGATCGGTTCGATGCAGCAGTCGTGCTGGTCGTTGAACTCTTTCCACTCCTCCCGGGTGCGTTCCCGGAAGACGGCGGCAACCTGCTCCCAGCCGGCGCCGCCGGGGCGTTCGAACTGGACCGCGATCAGCTCCGGATGGCCGGTTTCGTTACAGAACTTCTGCCAGAACTTCGGTTCGAGCGCCCCGCAGGAAACCCAGCCGTTCTTCGCCTCGTAGGGCAGGTAGCAGACCAGTCCGCCGCCGAGTTCGAGTTCACCGCGGCGGGGCACGTGACCGTCGGTGAAGTAGCGGCCGGCGACCATCGCCAGCCAGGCCATCGCCCCGTCGGTCATCGAGATGTCCACCAGCTGGCCCATCCCGGTGCGCTCACGGTGAAAGAGGGCGACCATGATCCCGAAGGCGGCGTTGAGCGCCCCGCCGCCGAGATCCCCGATCTGTCCGGCCGGCTGAACCGGCGGACCGTCGGCGGCCCCGGTCAGTCCGAGCAGGCCGGCGATCCCCTGGTAGTTGAGGTCGTGACCGGCCCGGTCGCGGTACGGCCCGTCCTGGCCGTAACCGGTGATCGAGCAGTAGACCAGGCCCGGGTTGAGGGCGGCGAGGGTTTCGTAGTCAACCCCGAGGCGGTCGGCAACCCCGGGCCGAAAGCCCTCCAGCACCACGTCGGCGGTGGCGGCCAGCCGGTGGAAGGCCTCCCGTCCGGCCTCCTGTTTCAGGTCCAGCCGGATCGAGCGTTTGCCCCTGTTAAGTGAGAGGTAGAGCCCGGAGCGGGTGCCGGATGCGTTCAGTTGATCCTCGTCGGCTCCGTCGGCGGCCGGATGGTAGGGCGGGGCGTGGCGGATGTAGTCCCCGGCCCCGGTGTCCTCCACCTTGATCACCTCGGCCCCGAAGTCCGCCAGAAGCTGCGAGCAGAACGGGCCGGGCAGGAGCCGGGTCAGGTCGAGGACGGTGATCCCGGCCAGCGGGAGATCTTCGGTTCCGGCCATCAGGCGTCCACCGGTTTGAGGCCGAGCATCCTGCGGGCCTCCTCGATCGTTGCCGGCCTGCGTCCGGCCCCCTCGACCAGCTTCCTCGCCTGAGCGACCAGGTCACCGTTGGAGCGGGCCATCTGTCCGTCCGGCAGGTACAGGTTGTCCTCCACCCCGGCCCGCACGTTGCCGCCGAGGGTGACCGCGGCGGCGAGCAGTTTCCACTGGTCGCGGGAGATCCCGATCGTCTGCCAGTTGTTCGGTCCCTCCGCCCCGCCGGGCACCTGGTCGGCCATCACCGAGACGTTCCGCGGGGTCGGCCGGATCCCGCCGGTCACCCCCATCACCAGTGAGATCTGCAGCGGCCCCTCGACCAGACCCATGTCCAGCAGCGGATCGAGGTTGGCGACGTGGCCGGCGTCGAAACATTCATGTTCCGGCCGGATCCCGAGCTCGTTCATCGCGGTGATGAACTCGATGATCGTGTCGAAGGAGTTCTCGAACACCGCCTTGAACACGAAGTCCTTGCGGCGCCGGGAGTACTTGGCGTAGTTCATCGAGCTCATGTTGAGCGCCGCCACATCCGGCCGGCAGGCCCTGAGGTACTCGATCCGCTTTTCGATCGGCACCCCGATCGCCCCGGTCGAGAAGTTGATGATCACCCCGGGGCATTCGGCCTTGATCGCGGCGGTGATCGCCTCGAAATCCTCGATCTCCCAGGAGGGGGTGCCGTCCGGTTTGCGGGCGTGAATGTGGATCTGGCTGGCGCCCTCGTCCACCGCCCGCCGGGCCTCGGCCCCGTACTCCTCCGGGGTGTACGGGATCGCCGGGCACTGGTCCCGGTTGGCGATCACCCCGGAGATCGAGTTGCTGATGATCACCGGATCTTCAAACTTGCTCATGACGTTTCCTCCCGCCCTAGACGGGCATGACTCCATGTTTTTTCCAGGGGCGTTCGACCCGTTTATCCTTCGCCATCCTCAGGCCGCGGATCACCGTCTTCCGGGTTTCGCGGGGGTCGATGATGTCGTCGATCATCGCGTTGCCGGCGGCGATGTACGGGTCGATCTGGGCCCGGACCGCGTTCAGCATCGCCTCCCGGGTTGCCTCCGGATCCTCGCTGGCCTCGATCGCGGAGCGGCCGATGATGTTGACCGCCCCCTCGGCCCCCATCACCGAGATCTCGGCGCCGGGCCAGGCGACGATCAGGTCCGGTTCGTAGGCGCGGCCGCACATCACGTAGTAGCCGGCCCCGTAGGCCTTGCGGACCAGCACCGTGATCTTCGGCACCGTCGCCCGGCTGACCGCGTAAAGCATCTTGGCGCCGTGCCGGATGATCCCCTGCTGCTCGACCTTGGAGCCGACCATGAAGCCGGGCACGTCCTGCAGGAAAAGCAGCGGGATGTTGAAGGCGTCGCAGAGGTTGACGAACCGGGCGGCCTTGTCGGCCGAGTCGACGTCGAGGATCCCGCCGAGATGTTTCGGCTGGTTGGCGACGATCCCGACCGGCATCCCGCCCATCCGGGCGAGGCAGGTGATCAGGGACTTGGCGAACTTCGGCTTGATGTCGAACCAGTCGCCGTCATCAACGATCTCCTCGATCACCCCGTACATGTCATAGGGGGTGCGGGGGGATTCCGGGATCAGCTCCAGCAGCTTCTCGGAGCCGCGATCCTCCGGATCGGTGGACTCGATCACCGGCGGTTTCTGTTCGCAGTTGGAGGGAAAGTAGGAGAGGTACTTCTTGACCGAGGCGATGCATTCCGGGTCGTCCTTGACCTCGAGGTCACCGACCCCGGACTTGCGGCAGTGGACCTTCGCCCCGCCGAGTTCCTCCATCCCGATCTCCTCGCCGGTGACCGCCTGGACCAGATGCGGCCCGGCCAGCGCCATCGCCCCCTGGCCGACCACCATCGGCACGAAGTCGGAGAGTGCCGGGATGTAGGCGGTACCGGCGGCGCAGGGCCCCATCATCGCGGCCACCATCGGCACCACCCCGGACATCTGCACCTCCTCCCGGAAAAGGTAACCGGAGCCGGCGAACAGCGAGCCGGCCG